>DASWBH010000462.1:0-2850 GCA_036390755.1 Thermoanaerobaculia bacterium | reverse complement strand
CGATCGTGATCTGGAGCACGAAACTTTGGCGCCTGGCGTCTGCCGCGGTCGCCGTCGCAGTGATCGTCCTCCTGTTCGTGTCGAATCCGGGCACTGCGTTCTACGAAGGGATGAATCCCGACGCGACCGGCTACGCCGGCGTTCCACCGCGCATTGTCCAGGACATCGAGCCATCAGTTCAGACGGCGGGGGCGAGGGATGTCGCGTTCCGCATCGTGGCGGCGCGAGCGCTGCGGCGCCGCACGTCGGACGAAGACGCGAATCGCTTCTGGTTCGACAAGGCCCGGGCCTTCATCGACGGCTATCGTGATCACGCCTGGACGCTGACCGGGCGAAAGGCGAGGCTGCTCGCATCCGGCTATGACGCCTTCGACACGCTGGAGATGTTTCTCGCGAATCGCGACCTGCGCGGGGTCTGGATCCCGTGGGCTCTCCTTTTCCCGCTCGCCGTCGTGGGCGCGTTGCTGACTGCGCGCCGTTCGCTGGCGGTGATCCTCTACTCGATTCTGACGGCGCTGGTGCCGATCGCATTCGGCGTCACTGCCCGGATGCGCAATCCGCTCCTCGTCGGCGCCGCCATCCTCGGCGGACTTGCTGTGCCCGCGCTGCTCGACGTTCTGCATCGCAACGCATTCTGGGCGATCGTGATGATCGCATTCGTCGTCACCGCCGCCGTCGTGCTGAGCCTTCCCGACGACCTTCAGCGCGAAGACGAGTTTCTGCTGGCCGCGACGCACACCGCGAGCGAACTGGCCGCGCTCGGCGACTTCGCCACGGCGGCGACGTGGCTGCCGGAACGCGCGCCGGCTGCTCCCGGCGATGCGCTGCACACGGTCGCGCTGCGAGAGCTCGCGCACACGAAGTCGCTCCCGCGTTCTCTGTCGATTGCCATGGCGCTCCTGCAATGCGGCGACGCCGCGGGCGCCGATGAGATTCTCCAGCGCCTCCAGTCGCTCGACTATCGCGCATGTCGCGGCGCGCACGCGGTCAGCTCCGTCGCGTACTACCGCGCGCTGGCGCTGCTCGAGCTCGATCGTCGCGATGAAGCGCGATGGCAGCTTGCGATTGCGCGCGACGAAGCGGCCGGCGACGCCGACGTGCTGGCGTTGTCCTCTGTTCTCGAGCAGCAGCCGCGATTCGCGGAGCAGCTCGACAGGCTGCACGACCCGTTCACACGCGACTGGGCGCTCGCGCGCGCGTCCGTCGCCGGCGGCGCTGAGGACATCGCGCTTCGTGTCGCGGCGCGCGCGGCCGCCGGATGTCCGGAGTGGTTCGCCCCTCGCGGATTGCGCTGAAATACAATCGCCGCGCATGACGGTCGTTTCCCCGCCGGCGCTGCAGACGAATCCTCTTCGCGAGGGCCTCGACCAGGAGCGCGTACCCGACGCGTCCTGTCTCGTCATTTTCGGCGCTGCCGGCGATCTCACACAGCGCAAGCTCGTACCCGCGCTGTACTCGCTCGCACACGACGGACTGCTGCCGGCTGGCCAGACGATCATCGGCTTCGCCCGGCTCGAATACACCGACGACGCGTTTCGCATGGCCATGCGCGAAGCCTGCGACAAGTTCGCGCGCACGAAGCCGGTCGACGAAACTGTGTGGGAGAACTTCTCGAAGCGCCTGTTCTATGTGCAAGGCGATTTCGCCGAGCCGGAGGGCTACTTCCGTCTCAAGCAGAAGCTCGAAGAATGCGATCGCACGCGCGGCACCGGCGGACGCCGCCTCTTCTACTTCGCCGTTCCGCCTCAGTTCTTCCCCGTCATCTGCGAGATCCTGGGCAACGAGGGAATGGTCTCCGATCCCGAGCGCGGCGGGCCGTACACGCGCGTCATCATCGAGAAGCCGTTCGGCCACGACCTTTCGTCCGCGCGCGAGCTGAACCGCGTCGCCGTGACCACCTTCCGCGAGCGCCAGGTCTTCCGCATCGACCACTACCTCGGCAAGGAGACCGTGCAGAACCTGCTGGTCCTCCGGTTCGGCAACGGGATCTTCGAGCCGTTCTGGAACCGTCAATATATTGACCATGTCCAGGTCACGGTCGCGGAGTCGATCGGCGTCGAGAAGCGCGGCAACTACTTCGAGACCGCCGGCATCACGCGCGACATCATCCAGAACCACATGCTGCAGCTCGTGTCGCTGATCGCGATGGAGCCGCCGGTGGAGTTCGAAGCGAACGCGGTCCGCGACGAGAAAGTGAAGGTGCTCCGCGCGCTCCGGGACTTCCCGCCCGGACGCGAAGAGAAACTCGCCGTTCGAGGGCAGTACACCGACGGCTCCGTTCTCGGCGAAGGCGTGCCCGCTTACCGGAAAGAACAGAACGTCGATCCGAATTCGAAGGTCGAGACGTTCTCGGCGATGAAGGTGTTCGTCGACAACTGGCGATGGGCCGACGTGCCGTTCTACATCCGCGCCGGCAAACGGCTGCCGAAGCGCGTGACCGACATCTCGATCCACTTCCGTCCCGCTCCGTATCCGCTGTTCAGCAAGACGAAGCCGCCGTCGAACGTGCTGGCGATTCGAATCCAGCCGGACGAGGGAATCTCGCTCAAGTTCGATTCGAAAGTTCCCGGACCGACCGTGCGCACTGCGCCGGTGACGATGGAATTCCGCTACGCGACGTCGTTCGGTGCCGAACCGCCGGAGGCGTACGAACGCCTGCTGCTCGAGACGATGCTCGGCGATCCGACATTGTTCGCGCGCCGCGACGAAGTCGAGACGGCGTGGGCGTGGCTCGATCCGCTGCTGAAGAGCTGGGCCGCCGATGCGAATCCGCCCGACTTCTACCCGGCCGGAACGTGGGGACCTGAATCCGCGAACCTGCTGATCGAGCACGACGGCCGGCGCTGGAGG
>DASWBH010000461.1:0-9254 GCA_036390755.1 Thermoanaerobaculia bacterium | reverse complement strand
GTGTTGCCCCGCGAACACTTCGGCTTCCGCCGCAATCTCGTTCCCTTCGAACGTGAGCTGGAGCGGGTCGTCGGACGTGACGTGACGGTAGGCCTGGCGCGTTCGCAGGCCCGCGTATGGCGAGGACCAGAAGTCGTGCGTGGCCGCATCGGTTCCGCGAACGTGCTCGTACAAGGCGACCGCGCGCACATCGGATGCCCAATGCTCTCCCGGCGTATCGGTCCGGCCGAACGTCGCCTCCACTGTGGCGTCGTCGAAATCGAGATCCGTTCTGCGCTCGCCCGCTGTGTACAAATGATCGCTGTTGTGTGCATGCACGGGCGTGAGCGCAAGCGAGGACACGATCCGCTCGCGAGGTGCGACGCGCGTCGTCTGTTCAGCAAAGAGCGTCCAGCCGTTGACGCCGGCGGTGAACGTGTCGCCGTACATTCCGCTCCTGTTCCAAACGACGGCGGGCGCGGCGATCGACGAGTCCCCAACCACGCCTCCGACGAGGGTGTCGGTCTGCGCCGCAACAGGCGCAGCGAGCAAAGCGAAGGCAACCGCCATCCATCTACGCTTCCGCATAACGATCCCACTCGGCCGCGATACGGCGGCCCTGATATCGCGCCAGTGCCATGATGGCCAGCATCGGGTTCACGCCGCACGACGCGGGGAACGAGGCGGCGTCGCAGACCACGAGGTTTCTCACGCTGTGCGACTCGCAGCGCGAGTTGATCGCGCCGAGCCGCACGTCCTCGCTCATCTTCACGGTGGCCTGGCAATGCGAGGACGTGATCATCGTCCGATGCGGCACGAACTGCAGCTCGCGGACGTGGACAGCATCCGCCACGCGACGAAAGCGAGGGACCGGCAACGGTCCGATCGGCTCGTTTGACGGCAGTACGACTTCGTGCGCGCCCCCGTCGAACATCAATTCCACCGCGCGTTCGGCGGCGAAGCGCATCCGCTCGCGGTCGGCATCGGAGAGGCGGTAGTGGATGCGCGTGGTCGCCGGCGTCACCTCGACGCGATTCTTCGGGTCGACGCTGTCGACGAGCATCACGCCGAACGCCGCCAGACGCGTGTAGTTCTTCATGAGCGCGAAATGCTCGGCGCCGAAGAACGGGAAGATCGTCGAGCCGTACACGGGATGCCCGAACGACACCTCCAGCGAGAACCCGTGCGACGCCGCATAGTGGCGGCTGTACGACACGCCGGGAGCGCCGCGGTAGTTCGAGATCGGCCGATCCATGATGCCGGCGACCGGCAGCGCGGGATGCAGGATCAGGCCGCGCCCGATGACGCCGTTCGGATCGGGAACGCCGGAGCGCAGCATGAGAACCGGGTCGGCGATCGCACCTGCGGCAAGGACGACGAGCTTCGCGCGAACGTGGAGCAGGCCGGCGGCGACTGAGTTGGGCCGCGATCCGCGCTCGGGGGTGCGGACGCGGCCGGCCGCGCCTGACGCCGTGAGCACGCCGTGGCGGCGTTCGATCGTGATCGATCCGATGTCGAAGCTGTGGATCAGCTGCGCGCCGCGGGCGATCGCGTCGGGGACGTACGTCCGGTCGCAGCCCTGCTTCGCGTCGTAAGCGCAGCCCTGGTCGCAGAAACCGCAGCCCGCGCAGTCGCGGACATTCCGCTCCCAGCGTTGGGACGGAATGCCGGCCGCCGCACATGCCGCCTCGAAAATCGAATTGTTCTCGTTGAGCTCCCCGTCGCGGACGCGCTGTATGTTCAGTCGCCGCTTCAGTTCCTCCGTGCAGGCCGGAATGTTGAGGTGCGGCACGCCGTAGTCGTCAGCGTCGTCGAACGACAGCTTGTCGATCCCGTACTCGGATCGCCAGCGCGCCCACACTGCCGGGATCGGGTCGTGGCACATCGCTTCGTTGATGATCGTGCCGCCGCCGACGGCCTCGCCGCTCCGCACCGGAATCGCGCCGTCGGCGGTCGTCCGGCGCTGCTTGTCGGCGTACATGAACCGCGCGTCCCATTCGCGCTGCTTCATGAAGTCCCGCGCAAACCACCCCCCCTTTTCCGCGATTACGACGCGCTTGCCGGGAAGGAGTTCGGTCACCGTTCCGGCCAGAACGCCGCCCCCCGCGCCGGAGCCGATGATGAGGACATCGGTGTCGATCGTGCGCATCAGACCAGAGGCCCTTCGTATCCGATTTCCAGCCACATGCGATCGGCGCTGTACGCGGCAATGCAGACGAGGACGCGCAGTCGATCGGCGAATTCGCGTTTGACGGACCACTGACTCTCCGCCCACAGGCGCAGCCAGGCGAGCTGGCCGTTGCCGTCGAGCGCGGAGAAGTGCGACGCCGGCCCGAAACGGGCGAAGAACGCGTCGCACGCCAGCGACTCCGCGTTCCTTTTCTCCGCGCATTGGAGGCGGAACTCCGCCTCCGATGTCCGCACCGGAACGTCGACGGCGATCCGTTCCGCGGCGACCAGCGGCGGCGCGACGTGCGGCGCGAGATCGAGGTGATCGAAGTACGTCAGCGTTCGTTGCAGCGGAAGGAACTGCCGCTCGTCTTCGAGCGGAAACATGCGCAGGAAGCGCTCTTCGAGGACGTTGATGTCGAGCGGGAACTCCGGCGAGCCGATCGGAAGAACCGTCCGCATGACGGCGCGCAACGTGTTGCCGTAGTCGCCGACGGCGGGATCGACGACGAACGCCGAGGCGATGCGTGTGCGCTGCGTGATTCCCGAGCACGCAGGCAGGCAGGCCGCGAGAACGCTGCAGAGCGAGAGAAAGCGGCGCCGGCTCAGCTCATCCATTCGTGCCTGCGAGCCCGATGCGGTCGAGCAGTTTCTTGAACTCCGGATCGCCGTGGAGGGGCGCGAAGACCGGTTCAACAGCCACGTAGCCGATCCAGAAGCTGCGAGCGTTGGCCGCGGCGTACAGCGATTTCAGTGCGGCTGCCCGATCCCCTCCGAGCATGTCCACCATCGCCAGCGGAAAGCCGTTCGCCGCCGCACCTGGACGGTTTGCGGCCGCGGTGGTGAACGCACGCGCCGCTGCCTGCTCGCCGGAGACGGCGCGGATCATCGCTCCGAGAAACAGCCGTTCCGGAGCGGTGTCCGGGATCGGCTCCAGCTCGCGCAGCGCGCCGGCTTTGTCGCCGGACATGAGAAGCGACAGGACGAGCTGCAGCCGCGCCGGAACGAAATCGCTCTTCAGCAGCAGCGCCGCACGAGCTTCGTCCGCGCTTCGCCGGAAGTCTCCGGCGTAGTAATCGACGTTTGCGACGGCGGCGGCGATGACCGGCGAGCGCGGGTCGAGCTCACTTGCGCGCGCGATCTCCGTTCGCGCTTCCGGGAACCGGCTCAACCGGGTGAGGAGCAGCGCGTACCAGTGGTGAGCGGTCGCGTAACTCGGGTTGAGCCGGATCGCCTCGCGATACTCGGCCGCGGCATCGGCCCAGCGCCACTCGTACGTCTCACGGACCGAGCCGAGAGAGGCGTGCGCTTCGGGGAGCTGGGGATCGAGTTCGACCGCGCGTTCCGCGGCCGCAATGGCCACGCTGCGGCTTGCAGCGTTCGGCAGATTCGCGTAGCGCTCGAGAAGCGAATACGTGTTGGCGAGCCCCGCATAGGCAGGAGCGAACCGCGGCTCGCGATCGATGGCCTGCCGGAACGACCGGATCGCCGCGTTGAGTCCCTCGGGCGTTCGCGTCGACCATTGCTGCAGTCCGCGCATATAGATGTCGTAAGCGTCGGGTTTGACCGTGAGGCCCGACGACAACGTCGAGCGGCCGCGGGACGACGGCACGATGTGCAGAGAGCGGAGGACTTCGTCGCGGATGGCCACGGCGAGCGTCGGCACGTCCGCGGCAGAGCGCTCGAACACCTTTCCTCCGATCTTCCGGCCGTCCCGCGTGTCGATGATCTCGAAATCGGCGAAGACTCGGTCGCCGTCGACGTACGTCGTTCCTTTGAGGATCGCGTCGGCCTTCAGAGACTTCCGCACCGCCATCGGCGACGCGCTCGGTCCCCACTGGAAGCTCGTGTTGCGCGCGATGACGGTGAGATCGCGTCCGGACTGCGAGATCTCGCTGATCACCTGGTCCGCGATGCCTTCGCTGAGCGCGTCGGAGCCGTGCCCCTCCTGATTCGCGAACGGAAGGACGACGATCGAATGGACCGCCAGCGGCGCGCTGCCGACAGCCGTCTGCTTCAGCACCAAGATCGCCCCGGCCGTGAAGATCAGGAGCGCGGCAGCGATCCAGATCAGCCGCGCTTTCGCGAACGCCGCAGGCCCGCGCAGCCGCGGGCGGGTTCTGCGTGGGCCGGCCTGACGGTCGCGATCCAGGTTGCGGAGGTCGACGAGAAGCTCGGCCGCGGTCTGGTAACGCCGGTCGGCCGATTTCTCCAGGCACTTGCGAACGATCCGTTCGAGCTCGAGCGGCAGGTCGTAGTTGAACCGCGCCATCGGCTCCGGGTTCTCGCTGAGGACCTTGTAAACGGTGTTCTGCACGCTCGTTCCCTCGAACGGCCGGCGCGCGGTGACGAGTTCGTACAGGAGCGTGCCGATGCTGAAGATGTCGCTCCGCTGGTCGACTCGTCTGCCGGACGCCTGCTCCGGACTCATGTACGGCGGCGTGCCGACGACGAGCCCCGACTCGGTCTTCCACGACGTGATCTCGACAGGTGACGCCTCGGCGTTGTCGAATTTCGCGAGGCCGAAATCGAGGACCTTCACCTCACCGCTTCTCGTCAACATGACGTTCGACGGCTTCAGATCGCGATGCACGACGCCCGACCGGTGCGCCTCGTCGACTGCGGCGACGAGCTGCAATGCGATCCTGACCGTCTCGTCGATCGGCAGCGGACCGTCGGCGACGAGTGCGTCCAGCGACCGTCCGTCGACGTACTCCATGGCGATGAAGAAGCGGCCCTCGTCCTCTCCCGCCTCGTAGATGCGGGCGATGTTCGGATGCGACAACGCCGAAGCGGTACGCGCTTCGCGCATGAGGCGGTGTTGCAGGACGTCGTCGGTCGGACGGTCAGCGGGGAGGACTTTGAGCGCAACAACGCGGGGAAGGATCGTGTCCTCGGCGAGGTAGACCTCACTCATTCCGCCGGATCCGAGCCTCTGGACGATCCGGTAGTGGGAGACGACGCCGGTGGCGGTCTCGACCTGGCTCATGTGCGGAGGTCCGGATGGTGTTTAGCACAGTGCCCTTGGCTCGACACTCGGATGAATCACCCGTCGATGTGACGGTTGCCGGGACTAAACTCGTGCCGGGTTGACCGATGCCGCTCCGTTTTGGTCAGTTCGAGCTCGATGACGCGCGGCGTCAACTACTGCGGGACGGCGAAGAAGTCCATCTCGCCGGCAAGCAGTTTCATCTGCTGCAGATCCTCGTTGCCCATCGTCCGAACGCGATTTCGCGGCAGGAGCTCTATGACCGTTTGTGGCCGTCGACGTTCGTCTCGGATGCGAACCTGCCGGGGTTGATCGCCGATCTCCGGGCCGCTCTCGGCGATGACGCACGCAATCCGCATTTCATCCGTACCATCCACGGGTTCGGATACGCGTTCTGTGGCGATGCGAAGCCCGGTGCGACCGTCGAGGGAATCCACACCGTGGCCTCGCTTTCCGGATCCCCGTGGCACGTGCAACTGCCTGCGGGCGAGACGGTCATCGGACGCGATCCGGCGTTGCGCGATGCGATCGACGACGCATCGGTGTCGCGGCGTCACGCCGCCGTTGTGTGCTCCGTCGACTCGTGCGCCATTCGCGATCTCGGCAGCAAGAACGGCACGTCGATCGGCGGCGTCCGCATCGCCGGCGAGTGCGAGTTGCGCGAAGGCGACGTCGTGACGCTCGGCAGCGTGCGCCTGACGTTCCATCGCGCCGTCCCGCGGTCGACGATGACCCTGCCGGGCGATCCCGGCACCAGATAAATCTCACGATTTCGCCAAGGTTTTCCGTCGCGCGCTGCTTAGCTTCCTCGCGTAAGGAGACTCTATGAACAACACAACGCATTCGAGGAAGTGGCTGCGGCTCGCCATCGCGGCCGGCATTCTTCTCTTTCCGGTATTCGGATTCGCGGCCGGAAACAATTCGAATCGAACCATCACCGTCATGACGCGGAACCTCTACGACGGAGTCGATGCCGAAGTCGCACAGCTTCTGCAGGATTTGTCGACCGGCGCGTCTCCGGAGGTGATCGTTTTCCACGCCGGCCAGGTCATGGCGGCTGCGAAGGCGAGCGATTTCCCGGGCCGCGCGGCGCTGATCGCGAAAGAGGTAGCCAGCGTCCGCCCCGAATTGATCAGCGTCCAGGAAGCGATCCTCTACCGCAGCCAGTGTCCGACGGATTGGGTCGCCGGCAATGCTGACTTCGTGGAAATTGACTTTCTCCACGAGCTGCTCACCGCGCTTGCAAACGAACGGCTGCACTACGAGGTCGTCGCTGTGTCGCAGAACATCGATATCGAAATGCCGGGCCTCACGGCTCAGGGTCTGTGCGATCTGAGAATGACCGACCGTGACGTGGTCCTTGCGCGTACCGACGAAGTCAAGGTGTCGAACGTGCAGGCGGCGCACTACGCGACCGTCTGCTATAGCACCGTTCCGTGGATCCGCGGCTGGATATCGGCCGACGTGAAGACGAACGGCCGGACGTTCCGCTTCATCTCCACACATCTCGACATTGAGGAGTGCGCGGCCGAGCAAACCCAGCAGGCCATGGAGCTTCTCGCCGGTTCGGCGAACACGGATTTGCCGGTCGTGGTGGCTGGTGACCTCAACTCCGACGCGTATGGCGTGCAGAAGCCCACGCCGACGTACCCGGCACTCATCGCAGCCGGTTTCGTCGACACGTGGAGCGCGGTACACGGCGACGACGTCGTCTACACGTGCTGTCACGATCCGCATCTCGCCAATCCCGTTCCGTTCTCGTCGGAGCAGAAACGAATCGATGTGATCCTCACGCGCGGCGGCCTGTCGGCGATCACCGCCGTCCGCCTGGGTGCCGATCCCGAAGACCGAACGGCCGCCGGTTTGTGGGCATCCGACCACGCCGGCATGGCGGCCAGGGTGGCCATCCATTGATCCGATCGCGGGATGAGATGTGTGGTCTCCTCGGCATAGCATCGTCTCGTGCGTGACCATGCCCACGCACGAGACCGGTCTTCTCGGTCGCTCGCTGACGCCGTCCTCGATCGTGCCGACCACCGGCGGATCGAGCGCGAGAAGTCGGAACCGTTACAGCGGCGCTGCGCGCGGTTTCGTAGCTGCCGATCGCGTCCTCCAACAGCCAGGAGGTACGTATGAAACGCACAGCCGCGGTGCTGTTCCTGTTCGCAATCGCCGGTACTGTCGCTGCCGAGGATCAGCGGCTCGTGAAACGGGACGGCGTTCGTGAGCTGCTGAAGATCATGGACGGCAAAGCGCTCACGCAGACGATGTTCAATATGATCTTCATCGGCGCGCAGGCGTGCGGTGCTGACGAGCGCGTGCGCGACCGGCTCTTCGCCGCGATCGACTACGCGACGTGGACTGAAGACGTGTACGCGCCGGTGCTCGACAAGACGTTCACGGCCGCGGAGATCGAGCAGCTCCGCGCATTCTTCAAGACGTCGACGGGACAGAAGGTCGTGAACCTCTTTCCTGATCTCGCATGGGCGACGGTCAACAACGCCGGCCAGCTCGCCGGGATCGTCGAGGCGATGAAGGACGACGACCCGGCGGAACCGTGGCAGCAGACGATGATCGATCTGCGCACGGTTGCCACAGCGACGGAGGCGTACGCGACGGACACGAACAAGTACCCGAGCGTGAGTTCGTACGAAGAGCTCGGCCCGATCCTCAGCCCGACTTACATCAAGACGCTTCCGGGGAAAGATGCGTGGGGCACGGCGTTCGTCTACGTCGCGTCCGGCGACGGGCAGCATTACCGCTTCGTCAGCGCCGGCGCGGACAAACGCTTCGACTCCGACAGTTACCGGATCGAAACTCTGCAGGAGAAGTTCGAAGGCCGTGCGATGGACAGCCTCGACGACGACATCATTTTTCAGGACGGAGCATTCGTGCAGTATCCGGCGCTGGTGAAGAAGGAGGTGCGCTAGCGTCGCCGAACAGCAGCCGCTCGATCCGCGTCCGCGACTCCTCCGACAGCCTCTCCTTATCGCGCAGCGACAGCCCCTCGGTCGCGATCGGGGGCGTCAGCGTGATCGTGACCGGGCCCGGTCGCACGTGGCGTGAGTTCGCCGGAAGCACGTCGAACGTCCCTTTGATGGCCACCGGCACGATCGGAACCTCCGATTTGAGCGCGAGCAGGAACGCGCCGCGCTGAAACGGCCGCATTGTCCGTTCGCGCGAGCGTCCCTCTTCCGGAAAAACGACGATCGTGTTGCCGCGCCGGATCCGTTCGCCGGCGAGATCGAACGACTTCACCGCGGTGCGCCGGTTCTTTCGATCGATCGGAATGAACCCTGTGCGCGCGAGCGCCCAGCCGAAGATCGGGATCTTGAAAAGGCTGACCTTCGCCATGAACCGGATCGGCTGCGGGATCGCTGCGAAGATGCATGGAATGTCGAAGTAGCTGTAATGATTCGCGATCAGGATGTAGCGCTGCTTCGGGTCGATCAGCTCGAGATTTTCGGCGCGCAGGTCGATGCCGGCGGCGGCGACAATCGACCGAGCCCACAGGCGAATGATCCAGTCGACGATTTTGTCGCAGCCTTTGATGCTGGCGAACAGCGCCGTCGCCGAGCTCAGCGGCAGGCTGACCACCACGGCAACTATCGCGACCCAGATCGTGCGCAGCACGCGCGGAATCTATCAGAGCGGCGCCCTATCCCTCAGGATAGAACACGAACAGCGTGCAGCCGCCGCGCGACTGCGGCACGTGCGAGCTGCCCGCCGGGTGGTGCACGAACGAACCCGCTTCGTACGTCCGCGCGCCGTCATTGAAATCGCCGGACACGACGTACACCTCCTCGGGGCCCGGGACATGGTGATCGATCGACGGCCACACCGCGCCCGGCGCGATCTCGACCTGCATCGCCGCTCGCACTCCGCTGCGCCACAGATCGAGTACGCGAATGCCCGGACCGATCGTCCGGACGCGCGCGTCGCGCGGATGCGCAGCAACGACTCCGCTGACGTCGAACGAATCAGAGGCGTGCAGTCCGAGCGTCGACTTGATCGCCTCGATCTGCCGCAGGTGCTTCTCCTGATGGCGCTGCACTCGCGCCATCGTTTGGCGGATGGTCAGCGTGCCGTACTCCGGATGCTCACCTTCCCGCGCGAG
>DASWBH010000460.1:0-1514 GCA_036390755.1 Thermoanaerobaculia bacterium | reverse complement strand
ACTGGCGACGGAGCTGGCGCGCGAAGTCGAACGGCTCGCCGCAGCCGGCGCGAACTTCGGCGCGCTCACAGCGAACACGCCCCACATCGTCTTCGACGAAGTCGAGCGGCTCTCGCCGATTCCGCTGATCAGCATCGTGCGCACGGCGCTCAGCGGCACTCTCGCCGCCGGCATCCGCAGGCCCGCACTCCTCGGCACCCGCTTCACGATGGCCGGCAGGTTCTATCCGGAGGTGTTTTCGCGCGCGGGCATCACGCTCATCGCGCCCGCCGAATCCGAGCACGGCTGGATTCACGACAAGTACATGAACGAGCTCGTGCGCGGAACGTTCTCGGGCGAGACGCGCCGCAGGTTCGTCGCGTTGATCGAGAGAATGCGCGCGGAGAGCGCGATCGACGGCGCGATCCTCGCCGGGACCGAGCTGCCGCTGCTGCTGCGCAACGAGCGCATCGAAGGCGTGCCGCTCCTCGATACGACGGAGATTCACGTGAACGCGATCGTGTCGTCCGCGTTGGAGTGAGCCCGCAACGAAACAGAATCTTTACAGATCTTCCTACGCAGCTTGTCGTAGCCTCGCCGCGTAGCGTAGGAGACATGAGCAAAGCACGGTTATCGAAAGCGGAAGCGCGGATCCTGGAGCAGTGCTGGCAGCTGGGCACGTGCTCGGTGCGCGAAATTCTCGAAAGCCTGCCCGACGATGAGCGCGTCGCCTACACGACGATTCAGACACTCGTCTACAGGCTCGAGGAGAAAGGCGCGCTCCGCAAGGTGAAGAAGATCGGGAACGCGCAACTGTTCGAGCCGGCGATCGATCAGACCGAGTACAGAAGCGGCCTGATGCGCGACCTTCTCGATTTGTTCGGCGGCTCGCCTCGCCTGCTGGTCTCCAGTCTGCTCGAGACCGGCGCGCTGACGTTGAAGGACTTGAAGACACTTCAAAGTGCGGCGGAGAACAGAAAAGGGAAGCGCAATGGTTGAGTTTGTCGCGCGCGCCTCGCATTCCGTCGAAATACAACTCCTCTATGCCTCGATCGTGTGGCTCGCCGCGTGGCTCGTCACGTCCATTCGTGGCAGCGCCACGACGAAGTACTGGATCTGGGTAGCCACATCGCTCAACTTCATCGTGCCGGTCAGCACTGTGCTGGATCTGATGCGGCCGGCCCGGCTCTTCCGCGTGACGCCGCTGAACGTGATCCGGATCGCGGGCAATGCCGTTTCGATGAACGGGCGCGCAAGCGCAGCGCTTCTGGTCGTGTGGCTTCTTGGCGCCTCGATGATGCTCCTGCGCTTGTTTCTTCGCATCCGCGCTGATCGTCGCGTGGAGGCCAGCCGGCAGGTTCCGGCAGTCGACGGGATTCTCCGGCCGCAGATCACTCTTCCGGACGGCATTGACCGTTTGTTGACCAAAGACGAGCTCAATGCGGTTCTCATCCATGAGCTCACACATGCGAAACGGCGGGACAACCTGATCCGGCTGCTTCACGAAGTGACCCTTTGTGCGCTCTGGTTCCATC
>DASWBH010000459.1:0-16127 GCA_036390755.1 Thermoanaerobaculia bacterium | reverse complement strand
CAGCGTGGTCGCGGCCCACTACGATCGCCGGTCCGCTCTTCGGCCCGGTCGACTTCGACTTCGCCTTCGACGCCGCGCAACCGATGCTCGTCTACTCGACTCCGATGGCCGCGTCCGGCGATGTCGAGCGCGTGTTCGTCCGGCCGACAGCTCCGCCGCGACGGCGATCGGTTCGACCTTAGCGGACGGGAAACCTGCAGACGTCGCGCAGCAGGCACACGTCGCAGTTCTCTTTGCGCCGGCGCCGGCTGCAGCGGTCGAGAATGCCGAGGCGGCAGATGGCGAAGTCGTAACGAACAGGATCGGCCGCATCGAACTTCGCCAGGCTGTCGGTGACGTTGCGCGCCGACTTCCAATCGGGACTCTTCCGCCGGTTCAGGCCGAGGAACGTGGCGATGCGGTGGACGTGCGTGTCGAGCGGGACGACGAGCTTCGCCGGATCGACGAAATCCCAGATACCGAGGTCTGGCGACGTGCGGCGGACCATCCAGCGGAGGAAGAGGTTCATCCGCTTGCACGCGGAGCCGTCGGAAGGGGAGGTGAGGAGGTAGCGCAGTGATGCAGGGGATTCTTCGCCGTCTGCGCGGCTCAGAATGACACTGACGAACCGCTCGAGTGAAGGGCCGATATCGGCATCGCGATGGTCGTAGCACTCGCGGAACAGTGCGCCGAGCGAGCCGTGCGAGCGGACGACCGCGGCGAGACGGTCCAGCAGCTCGGCGAGGTCGGCGGTTTTGTGGAACCTGTGCGCGAACCCCTCGAACCGCGTCAACGCCTCGGCGCGGTCGAACGTCTGGAGGTAGGCGTGCGGAGCGGGCGTCATCGCGTCGAGCACCGCTCCGGCGTTGCGGACGACGATATCGGCGCGGCCGTACGCAAATGCGGCTGCAATCAACGCCGCGACTTCCTGATCGTATGGATTGCTGTACCGGAGGACGAGCTGCAGCGGATCGGGTTCGATCGTCGAGATGTCGAACGTCGCCACCAGCGCATCGAGCCGCTCGCGCAGCAGCTCCTGCCTGACCGGACGGATTCTCGTGCGACTCACCAATCCGCCGAACAGTGTTACAACCGCCGCTTGTTCCGGACCCGGGCGCGCACTGTTTCGTCAGAATGACGCCAACCCAACGAAGGAGGATCCTCATGCGCAGACGTCTGATCGCCATTGCCCTTTACTTCTGCGCTGTCCTGCCGGCGAGCGCCGCCATCACGGGAACCGTGATGAACAACGACGGCCAGCCGATCGCCGGAGCCAAAGTCGAAGTCTTCACGCTCACGACGATGGACGAGGCGCGTGCGCGCCTGGTCAGCGGCGGCGCCGTCCCGCAACCGATCGCCGCGACCCAAACCGACGCGAAGGGGAAGTTCACGCTCGACTCCCCGAAAGATCCCGTCGTCCAGCTTCGCGTTTCCGCCAACGGTTATGCCCCCGACTCGCTGCGCTCCGAGCGTGACGACGACGTCGGCGCGCTCGAGCTCACTCAGGCCGAGACGAAAACGGGAGTCGTCACCGCGAACGGGAAACCTCTCGCCGGCGCGAAGGTCATCTGGACCGGCGGCACCGAGATCATCGTCACCACCGATGAGAAGGGCCGCTACAGCGTTCCCGATCCGGCGAAGTGGACCGGCCGTCCGGTGGTGATCCATCCCGATTACGCGCTGTTCGACGACGCGAGCACACCGCGGCCGGCATCGGCGAGTCCGGCGCTCGACATCGCACTCAACGCGGGCGCGCCGCTCAGCGGCATCGTCGTCGGGCAGGACGGCAAGACGCCGGTCGCCGGCGCGACTGTCCTCGTCGACGGCTGGCCGCTGGCGACGACCGGCCAGGACGGCGCATTCACGATCGCTCACGCGCCGGCGAAGTGGCAGATGATCGTCGTGCGCAGCGTGGCGCTGATCGGCTCGCGAGCGCACAACGGTACGGCGGCGAGCACGATCCGCCTCGCGCGCGCTGCATCGCTCACCGGCTCGGTCCGCGAAATGAAGACGCAGGCGCCCGTCGCCGGGGCCGAGGTGCGCGTCCGCACGCCGATGCGCTTCGAAGCCAGCGAAACGGCGGGGGCGTTCACTGACGCGAAAGGCAATTTCGCGATCAGCGGGATTCTCCCGGGCTCGTACCAGCTCGTCGTGCTGCGGCCCGGCTACTCCGCACAGAGCCTCACCATCTCGCTCAAGCCGAATGACGCCGCACACAAGACCATCCTCGCCACGCAGATGTCGCGCATCAGCGGCACGGTCGTCGACGAACAGAAGCGGGCCGTGACCGCGGCGCATCTGCGAGCGCAAGTGGTGTCGCGCGGCGAAGCGATGATGTTCGGACCGGTCACTCGCGGCGGGCACCCGAGCATCAGCGCGCCGGACGGTTCGTTCGCCCTCCGCGTCGAGCCGGAGACCGACCTCGAACTGGCCGCGGTGCGCAAAGGCTATCCGCCCGCGAGGAGCACGCGCATGCGGCTCGCGCCCGGCGAACACAAGAGCGGCCTCGTCCTGACGATCCCGAGCGGGATCGCCGTCAGCGGCAGGGTCACCGACAAGGACGGCAAGCCGGTCGCCGGCGTCTCAGTCACGGCGACCGACTCGGATCGCAGCGGCGGCCGGCCGATGATGATCCGCCGTTTTGCCGGCGGCCAGCGCGACCGCGGCGACGACACGGTGAAAAGCAGCAGCGACGGCACCTTCACGATCCGTCTCAAGGAGGGAACCTACGACCTCGGCTTCGAGCGCGAGGGATTCGCGGTCAAGACGGTCCGGGCGGTGCGGGTCGGTACCGGCGCGGCGAAGCCGGTCGAGGTCGCGCTCGAACCGGGCGTCGAGATCACCGGGCGCGTCACGCGCAGCGGCGCTGGCGTCGAAGGCGTACGCATCGACACGTTCGGCGAGGTCGACACGAAGCCGGCCGAAACGGGATCCGACGGGTCGTTTCGCATCACCGGCCTGTCGCCGGGCGAAATCACGCTGAACCTGACCAAGCCCGACGAGTTCATCCACGTCATCCGACCGGTGAAAGCGCCCGCGTCCGACGTGAACGTCGAGATTCCCGCGGGCGGGCGCGTCAGCGGGCGCGTCGTCGACAAGGCCACGAGCCAGCCGGTCACCTCGTTCGACCTCGGACTGAATCCAACGCGCGGCGGCGGAGGCTTCACGTTCATGACCACCCCGGCGCTGCGCCACTTCACGAGCGACGACGGATCGTTCACGCTCGACAACGTTCCGGCCGGACAGGTCCAGCTCGTCGTGAACGCGGCCGGCTACACGACCGCGCACTCGTCAACGGTCACACTCGAAGAAGGGAAGTCGCTCTCCGATGTCGAAGTGCAGCTCGACAGCGGCGTTCACGTCACCGGCAAGGTCACCGGGCCAGGCGGCTCGCCCATCGCCGGAGTCGAAGTCTTCCTGCAGCAGCAGCCGGGCCGCGCCATGCGAGCTGTGGGTATGCCGCAGAACACGGTCACCGACGAGAACGGAGAGTACTCGATGGACGCCATCGAGCCGGGCGACAAGACCTTCATGTTCTCGCGTGCCGGTTTCGTGACGACGTCGAAGGCGGCGACGCTCTCGGGTCCCGACGCGCGCGTCGATGTGCAGCTCTCGAGCGGTATGCGCATCACCGGCACGGTCGTCACCGACACCGGCATTCCCGTCGCGGACGCCGGCGTGAACGCGATCGCGCCCGGCTACGTCGGCCCGACGCCGAACACGACAACCGACGCGAACGGATCGTTCGCATTCGAGAGCCTCGCGCCCGGCATCTACAACTTCATCGCCGCCAAGCAGGGCTACACGAGCGGAAACCTGCGCGACGTCGACATCACCAGCGGCGCGCCTGTGCGGATCACGCTGCAGTCCGGCGGCACGATCACCGGACACGTCACCGGGCTGACTCCCGACGAGATGCAGCGCGCAACCGTCATCGCCAGCGGTCAGAACGGCGGCTCCTCGGCTGCGGTCGATGGCAGCGGCAACTTCCGCATCGACGGCGCCCCGACCGGCACCGTGCGGGTCTCGGGGCGTACCGGCATGGGCCTGACCGGCGGGAAGACGTCGCCCGTGCAGTCGATTCAACTCGAGACCGGCGGCTCGGCGCAGGTCGATATCGTCTTCAAGAGCGACACGGTGATCAGCGGTCACGTCACGCGCAACGGGCGGCCGGTCGAAGGCGCCATGGTCGCGTTCTTCCCGAAAGCGGCAACGGCGCAAACCAGCGCGCGCACGTCGACCGACTCCAACGGCCAGTACGAAGTCAGCGGACTCGATGATGCGACCTACAACGTCTCTGTGGTCGACATCCAGCGCTCTGCGCCAGTGACGACGACCTACGAGGTCCGCGGCTCCGGAAACTTCGACATCGACATGAAAGCGGCAACGCTGCGCGGTCATGTCAGCGACTCCGACGGCAACGCCGTGTCGGACGCAGTGGTTGAGGTTCGCGACAAAGGCGACACGGACTTCCGCTTCGCACGCGGTGCGCAGACCGACTCGGCCGGTACCTTTGTTCTGCCGAACGTGCCGCCGGGCACCTACAGTGTGACGGGGTCGAAGCAGGGCTACAGCACGAAAGTCACGGACACGGTCGTCGACGACGGCGGAGGCAACGTCGAGCTCACGCTGTCGAAAAACGACGGCGTGGTGCTCTATGTCGTCGACGCACGGAACGGCCAGGCGCTCAACGCGCGCGTCCACGTCACGAACGCGCAGAACGCAACCGTCTACGACACGCCGCCCGCGTTCGGCGGTTCGGCCGCGAACGGCATCAAGCTCCCGCTCGAACCGGGGTCGTACACGGCGTCGATCTTCGTGCCCGGCTATGCGCCGCAAACCATGTCGATCACGTCACCGTCCAATCCGCGCGTAGCGCTGACGCCCGGCGGCTCGATCGCGATTCAATCGCAAGGCAGCGCACGGCGTCGCGCGCGGCTGCTGAACTCGGACGGCACCGAGTACGGGCGAGGCGGATTCGGCGGCATTATCTTCACGGTCGATCCGAGTCCGGGAAAAACGGTCATCAACAACATCGCTCCGGGCACCTACACCCTCCAGATCCTCGGCGACGGGAATCAGGTGACCGCGAGCTCACCCGTCACAGTGGTGGAGGGACAGCAGGCGACGGTGAGCATCTGAGTCATTCCGAGCGCCACAGAGCGCGAGGAATCTGGGCGGTGGATCGCGCCGCCGCCTGGATTCTTCGCCGTCTCCGCGCCTCAGAATGACCTACGCCTGCACGTCGTCGTCGTGCTCATCGAGCGGTGGTGGCTCGGGGATGTCCCCCACCGCCTCGAGCGGCACGCGCTCGGGTCGCGCGTACGGCACGCCGCCGAGGACGTTCTTGCGGTATTTCTCGAGGCGTTTGAAAAGGTGGTGGAGGTCGTACGTCAGCCGCATCACCGTCCGGCGCAGCTTGTACTTCGCGCGCTTGAATCCCTCGAGGTCGTCCGAACGCAGCGTCGGGAAGAACGTCTGGATCTCGGCGATGCGCTTGCGCACTTTCTCGAGGTCCTTGTCCTGGATGTTGAGGAAGACCTCTTCGCCGTCGAGCAGCATCGGCTCGATGCCGCTCATCTGGTCGTTGCACCAGTTCCACAGTTGAATCAGATCGATGCGGCGGCCTTTCGACAGGAACCGCGTCTCGAGCAGATCCTGCCGGAAGTAGTTGAACAGCTTGCGATCGTCGGTCCGGTTGAACTCTTCGTCGGTGAGATTGCGGACGTTCCAGACGGCATAGCGGATGATGTCGTTCCGCGTGCTGCGGAGCTGGCGGATGACTTCCTCCAGCACCTTCAGCGGCAATTGCGCGAGCGTCTGTGGCTCGGGCTGGGCAGCGACGGGCATAGCGGCGAAGAATACAACGCTACTGAGCAGGGACGAAACTCGCGTCGCCGGTGATGTTGTCGACGACCGAGGCGTACGCGGCGACGCGGCCGCTGAGCACCTCGATCCGCGCGTGACCGTTCACCACGGTCTGCCGAATCTGGAATTGATCGAGCCGGAACGGCGAGAGCGTGCGGACGGCTGTGTCGAGGACATCGCCGGCAGCGCTGAACAGCGTCACGCGCACGGCCGACGGGAAGTCCGACATCAGTCCGATGTTCGTCCGGAATTCGTCGGAGCTCTCGACATACGGCAGATCGAGCTGTGGTCCAGATGAAGGCTGCAGGAACCGAACCGATTGCGCGAACGTGCCCGTCAACGTCGAGTTGGCGATGACCGCCGCACCGACCGCGCCGTCTTCGAGTGTCGCGGACATGATCCCCGCGGTGCCGAGCGCGTTGAACGACAGACGCACGACGTCGGGAAACGCTCGCGAGCTCCGCGCGGGCAATGTTGCGGAAACGGACTTGGTGCGGGACGTCGCGCGGTCGGAATACGTGACGGTGATCGGATGGGTTGCATTGGCTGCGTCGATCCGCGCGAGCCAGAGGTCGGTGCTCCAGTCCGTGCCGAGCGCTCCCGACGCGCTGATCGCGGGCGCCATGAGGTCGCGCACTCCGTCGCCGCTATCGCCCGACACGAAGCTCGCATCACCAGTCCGGTTGTCAATGATCGACGCGTAACCGGCGATCCTGGCGTTGCCGTCGATGACCGTGATCGTCGCCGTCATCGCCGTTCCGGCGGTCGCGGCGAGCTGGATGTGTCCGAAGGGCTGGATCGGCTGTGTGCTTTCCGCGATCTGCGAGCCTGTCGCGGCATCGTAGAACGTCACGCGCACGTGGCCGTCGTTGCCCGCCAGCTCGGCAACGCCGACGTTCGACCGGAAAATGCCGTTGTTGAGCACGCGCAGGAGGAACACTGTTGACGTGGCGCCAGGCGCCGGAACGGGCGGGATGAACTCGCCGAGCGTTCCGCCGGATGCGTTCCGCGTGTATGTGCGACTAGTCGCAATCACGTCGCCGTCGACCTCAAGCTGCCCGATCCCTTCCGTCCCGAACGTATCTCCAATCACGTCGTTCAGCGCGACGACGTTTCCCTCCGGCACGTTCACGTTGACGGCGGTGAACTCCGTTCGGCCGTCGGCGCCATCCGGTGTGAAGATGAGCGTCGCGATCGTGTCGCGCGCACCGCGATTCAACAGCCGAACGTCGGTCGTGAAGAACGTGCCGTTCGCGCCGTGGATCCGGCCGGCGACGGGAATCGTCTGACGCGACGACGCCGTCGGCCGCGCTGGCGCCCCCGGTGTTTCGCCGACAAACTGCACGACCAGACTCCACGACAACACCGTCCCGGTATCGCGCGGCAGCACGTCGCTGACGTGAAGACGCCACTCACCCGCTGCCGGGCGGCCGCGCAGAACATCGAGCGACTCCGCCGGATTCGCGTCGCGCCCGAAGATCGCGTGAATGTCATGCGCGTGATCGTTCGACGGGTTCTGCAGCACGACCTCTGTTCCGTCCGGCGCGATCAGCACGATCTTCAGATCGCCGCGATTCGTATGCTGGATGTCGACCTGCACGGCGATACGCTCGATCGCGCGCGCGTCGCTGACGAACGCGTGCAGCGTGACTCCATTCGGATCGTTATCCGGAATCGGGACGCCGCGCTCGCTGCTCTGAAACAGCGTCAGCTCGCCCCGAGGCAACACCGCGCAGCCGCTGAGGATCCCGCGCGAGGCCATCGCGGCGCAGATCAGATCCGCATTCGCTCCGCTGTTGAGGTAGCGGTCCGCGGCGATCATCTTCCTCGCGATCCCGGCGAACCCCGGATTTGGCGGCGCTCCGAAGAGCGACTCGATGACGATCGTGTCGGCGGTCCGCCGGCCGGCGTCGGCGCCGTATCGCTGCGTCATGGCCACAAAGATCTCGCGGAGCGCCGACGACCAGATCTCGCCGTTGAGGTGCTCGGTGCCGGGGCTGTTGCTCGGCACGAAATCGGCGACGGTCTTCGGGCTGTCGAGACGCCGCAGGCAATCCGCGCCGACCGGATAACCGCACCGCTCGCTCGCAGCGTCCAGCCAGCAGCGCGCGTCCCAGTCCGCGAGGCAGAACGGATCGCGTCCCGACGCGACTGACGGCGCGTAAGACGCCGAGAACGACCAGTAGTCTGCGAAGCCCTCGCTCATCGCCCGCCCTTCGCTGTTGAACTGTCCGAGGAACGTGCCGGGCGAGATCCATTCGTGGAGCGCGTGCGCGTACTCGTGCACGAGCAGATTCGCGTCCTCGGCGTCATCTGTCCCGCCGTCGCCGAACAGCAGCGTTCCCCGGCCGGGTTGCAGCTGCGAGGGGATGAACAGCGAGTTGTCAGCGCCGTCGAGCGCGTGCGTGTCCACCGGCACCGGATACTGCGCGATCCCGCGCGGCCCGGCGTAGCCGAGCGATTGCACGTAGCGCTGCGAACGATCGATGTGAAAGTACGCGTTCACATCGTCAAAGCCGGTCTCGCTGCGGTCGAGGATCAGCGACTGTGATGCGTCGATCGGCGCGATGGCCGGCAAATCGACGTCCACGATCTGCACGTACGGACCGCCGAGCGGGCCGGACGGATTCACGTCGTCGAGCTCGACGATGCTGTACGCGCTGTCGGGGACTGCGCTCGCGGAGTTGTTCTGATCCTGCAGATTCGGGTCGTTCAGCTTCTCGATGGGATTCGGATCGAACACGCGCGCCGGCTTCGCGCCGGCGTAACGCGGCTCTTCGCGAATGAGTGCGCCCGTTTCGGCATCGAGGAATCGCGCCACGCGTCCGTCGAACGTCTGCCTCGCGTAGCGCGCGACTCCGTTGACGTTGACGATCGCGAGTCCCGCGACCGGATGCGCAAGCGCTCGCGGCGGCGCGCTGACGATGTTCTCCGTCGTCTCCGTCGTACCGTCCGGCCGCACAGTCACGTTCACTTCCGCTCCGGCGATCGGCTGATCGTCGACGAATTGCCGGAAGCGGTAGTGCGTCCCGGTCAAAGAATGGCGGACGAGCTCCAGATGGAAAACGAGAGCGGCCGCGACGAGGAGCATGGGCGCACTCTATTGCTGCGCGACCGCTTGCGGCGCCGGCGGTTGTTGCAGGACCACCGCGGCCGGAATGGCCGGCAGCAAAAAGTAGAACGTCGTGCCCGTGCCTTCCTTGCTCTCGACCCAGATCGACCCGCCGTGGCGCTCGATGATCTGCTTGGTGATGTAGAGGCCGAGGCCTAGGCCGCCGTAGTTCGTCGAGGAGACTTTGCGCCCGCGGTGGAATCGCTCGAAAACCAGCGCGAGCTCGTCGGACGGAATGCCAATGCCGCGATCGCAGACCGACGTCACGACCTGATCGGGCTTGTCCAGCACCGCGACGAAGATCTCGCTTCCCTCGGGCGAATACTTGACGGCGTTCTCCAGAAGATTGCCGAGGACCTGTTCGAGGCGGTCGCGGTCGCCGGTCACGATCATCGTGTCGTCGGGAACGTTGAGGTGGAAGCGCCGATCGCTCACCGCCGTATGGTGGCGGTGCACGACGTCGCGCACGAACGTCGACCACTGGATCGGTTCGCGGCGGATCTCGAGCCGTCCGGTCTCGATCCGCGACACGTCCAGCAGTTCGAGGATGAGCCGCGACATCCGGTCGATCTGATCCAGGGCGATGTCGAGATACTCCTCGGACGTGGTGAGATCGTTTTCGCGAATCAGCGTCTTGGCGAGCTGCGTGTAGCCTTTGATCGACGTCACCGGCGTGCGCAGCTCGTGCGAAGCGATCGACAGGAACTCGTCTTTCAGCCGCGACAAGTCCTCGACTTTGCGCCGCGCCTCGACCTGCTCGGTGTAGAGCTTCGCGTTCTCGATCGCCAGCGATGCGCGCTCCGCCAGCATCTCGGCGAGCGGCAGCTTGTCCTCTGTCATCGCGCGCTCTTGGTTGTTCGCGGCGATCACGAGCGCGCCGAGGATTTCGCGCCGCGTGCGCAGCGGAAGGATGAGCAGCGACGAGAGCTGCATCTGCGGCGCGTGATACGACGTGGTGTCCATCTTGCCGCTCACGCCTGATGCCGCGCTTGCGACGTCGACGGTCAGCGACGGCACACCTGTCGCGACCACCTGTCCGATGATTCCTTCGCCGGTCGTCAGCGGCTGGCGATAGATGTAGGACCAAGCCAGTCCGAGCGAGGTCATATCGCAGTGATAGATCGACGCGACGCGCATCTCCTGCGAGTTGGAGTCTTTCAGGATCACGGCGGCCCAGTCGCCGAGGACTTCGGCGACGCGCTCGGCGATGGCTTGTGTGACCCAGACGGGATCGATGTTGCGGACGAAGAACGCGCCCGCGTCGGCCAGGATCTGCGCCCGCTCCGCCTGAACGGCCATCTCCGCTTCCAGCCTGCGCTCTTCGGTGATGTCGCGAAACGTGACCACCACGCCGGTGATCTCGCGTTCTTCGTGCAGCGGCATCGCGCTCATCGAGATCGCGATGTCATGTCCGTTGCGGCGGATGAGCATCGGCGCGTCGATCACGGGCCGGCCCGTCGACAACGCCTGCGCAGCCGGAAGTTCGCGCGCGTCGAGCGGTTCGCCATCCTCGCTGTGCAGGCCGTAGACCTTTGCCTGCTTGTCGATCGGCACGCCGAGGTCTCCCCGGCCGAGGAGCTTCTGACCGGCGGGATTGATGAAGGCGGTGCGACCGTCGCGCTCGACGAGCATGACGCCATCGGGCATGCCTCCGATCATCGCCTCGGTTCGTTTGACCTGCCGCGCGATCGATCCGGTGAGCGCCTGCTCGACGCGCCACACCACGATCGCCGCCGCGGCGACCAGTCCGATGGACAGCAGGATGATCGAGACGATCACCCACTGCCGGAGGTTCTCCATGTCCGCGAGGTTGCGGGCTTCCGTATTGCGATGCTGGTCGACCGCCATGTCGGCATAGTCGGGCGTGGCGCGCCGCAAGCGCGCCGTCTCCAGCATGAACTCGAGGGCGTTGTCGGACTTGCCTTCCTTCGCGAGCGCGATCTGGCGATCGGTCAGACCGCGAATCTCGGCGAAACTGCGCCGCAGGTTCGCCACGAACTGCTGGTCGCGAGGATCATCCGCGTTCTGCATCGCCTGCGACGCGGCTGTGTCGAAGTTGCGGACCGCAGTCTCGTATTGATCGATGAACTGGCTCTCGTGCGTCAGCAGATACCCGCGCGCGGCCGAGATGATCTGCACGATCGACTCGTCCATCACGTGCATCGCGTCGAGCAGCGGACGCGACTCCTGCACGACGGAATACTCCTCGCGTTTTTCCAGCTGGAGAATCGCGATGGTCAGACCGACGCCTAAGGCGACGAAAAGCGCGAGAGCGGCGAACGCCGCCCACAGCATTCTTCTGATTGAAGAGGACATACCTCGAGCCGCTCACGGCCGTTGCAAAATCGAGGCCGTTTGGCGCGCAACTTACAGACAGCACGCAACTTCGCCGTCGCGAACGCTGGAACGCCCGATGCAACGCTCTCCAGAACGGAGGGTTTATGGCACTGAGGCCACTGCGGAACGCGACGATATCCTTCGGGCTGGTGAACATCCCGGTCCGCTTCTACACGGCGACCAAATCGGAGGACGTTCACTTCAATCTTCTCCACGAAAGCTGCGGCACGCGAGTGAACCGCAAGTGGTGGTGCCCGCACCACGAGAAGATCGTCGACGCGAGTGAATTGATCCGCGGCTACGCGATCAGCAAGAACAAATACGTCACGTTCACCGACGAGGAGATCGATGCCCTGGAGACCGATGACAACCGCGCGCTCGACATCACGGAGTTTCTCGACCTCAGCCAGATCGATCCCCTCTTCTTCGAAAAAGCCTACTTCCTCGGACCCTCGCCCGGCGGCGGAAAGACGTACAAACTGCTCGCGCAGGCGATGAAAAAGCAGCACAAAGTCGCGCTGGCGCGGTGGGTCTCAGCGAACCGCGAGCACCTCGTGATCCTCCGCCCGTTCGAGGATGGGCTCGTGCTGCACACGATGTACTACGCGGACGAGGTGCGCGACTTCGCCGCCGTCGAAAAAGAAGACGCGCCGGTGAAGGAGAAGGAAGTGAAGCTCGCGGAGATGCTGATCGACGAGCTCACGGAGAAGAAATTCAATCCGATGCAGTACAAGGATGAATATCGCGAACGCCTGCTCGATCGGATCCGCGACAAGTCGAAAGGCAAAGCGATCATCAGCGAAGAGAAGGAAGAAGAGGAAAAAGGCGGCGAAGTCATCGACATCATGGAGGCCCTGCGCCGCAGCCTCGAGGGCGGACGCACTCCGGCGAAGCGCGCGCCGGCGAAACGCGCCGAGCCGGCCGCGAAGCGGACAACCACTCGCGCGCGAACAACCCGCGCATCGAAGAAGCGGAAAGCGTCGTAACGAATGCCCGGCGACTTACTCGGCAAATACAAATCGATGCGCGACTTCGGCGACACGCCGGAGCCGGCGGGCGGAAAGCCGAAGCGCGGCAGGAAGCCGATCTTCGTCATCCAGAAGCATCAGGCTTCCCGTCTTCACTACGATTTCCGCCTGGAGATGGAGGGCGTGCTGAAGTCCTGGGCCGTTCCGAAAGGCCCTTCGTACGATCCGGCTGTCAAACGCCTGGCGATGATGACGGAGGATCACCCGTACGACTATGCGTCGTTCGAGGGAGTCATCCCCGCGGGCAACTACGGCGCCGGCAACGTGATCATCTGGGACAACGGCACGTGGCAGTTCGAAGGACCGGGCGACGATCCGGTTCGCGCACTGAAGCAGGGCGAGCTGAAGTTCACGATGAACGGTAAGAAGATGTTCGGCTCGTGGGCGCTCGTGCACATCAAAGGCCGCTCGCCGAAAGGAAACGAGTGGCTGCTGCTCAAGCACCGCGACGAATTCGCGAACGAGAAGATCGACATCACCGCCGTGGCGCCAAAGTCAGTCGTTTCGAACCGGACGCTCGAAGACGTCGACGCGAGCCGCACGTGGCAGAGCAACCGGCCCGCCGCTTCGAAGAAGACGCCGACGCTCGCGTCACGCCTGGCCGCGGAAGACGCCGCGCGCGAAGAAGCGAAGCCTAAGAAGTCTTCGAAGAAACGATCGACGCGTCCTGCAGCGCCGCCTCGAGCAGCTTCCGCTCGGAGTCGAAGCTCGCGCGCTGAATCGCCTGAGAAAGCTCGACCCACTCCACGTCGTCGACCTCGCTGAGCTGCGGCTGGAGCTCGCCGGCGACGTAACGCATCAGATAAAAGTCCACGCGCTTGCGGATGAGCGTGTCTCCGGCGCGGAAGAAGTATTCGATCGTGTCGAGCGGCTTCACGATCTCCGCCTGCAGGCCCGTTTCCTCGAGCACTTCGCGCAGCGCAGCCTGCTCGGAGGTCTCGCCCTCCGAGACGGCGCCTTTGGGCAGGCCCCATCTCGTTTTGCCGCGCGTGGCGATGAGCGCCACGAACGGCACGCCGTCACGCGTACTGATGACCGCGCCACCCGATGAGTGTTCGTTTCGCGTTTTCTTTCGCGACTCGGCCATCCGGCGCTCATTCTAGTGCACTGGCGCGGTGGTCATTTTTCGAGAAAAGTCGTAAATTTCTTCCGTACAAAACACACGAGTCGAGGAGGCGAGATGCTCGCAACCGTAACCGTCGTCGGCATCGTTGTTCTGGCCGTCCTGATCTGGTTCTTCCTCCGCACGCGTTCGAAGGACCTGCTCGTCGAGCTGATGGAGAAACGCAAAGCATCCTGCCGTCTCGTGTCACGCGCTGAATACGTCGAAGGACTGCACCACATGCCTGTCGCGCTGGCGATCTCGGATCAGAATCTCTATTACGAGAATTCCGACATGCAGGCCTCGTTCGAGCTGTCGCGGATCGACGAGATCGAATACGACGACGAGCTGACCACCGGCCGGAGCGTTCCGCCGGGAACGCAGGTGCTGCGACTCCGCTCCCATGGCTCGACCTTCGAGTTCGTCATGCCGGGCGCGGAGATCGCTCGTTGGAAAGCGATCCTTCCTCCGCGCCGCTCCGGCGGTCAGGCCGCCGCAACAGCCTGATCGGAATGGCTCTCTGAGCCGTCCTGTTGGGTGAGCGCGTCGGGGTGTAGCGCAGTCTGGTAGCGCACCTGCTTTGGGAGCAGGGGGTCGGAGGTTCGAATCCTCTCGCCCCGACCATTCACCTCAGTTCGCGGAGCGCGGAGCGCAGTAAAAATCGCTTCAATCCACGCCGGCTGGACACGGTCCTCTTCATCGCGTGCATCGACCGGACCGTTCAGCAAATCGACAGACGGCATCGGGGCTCGACTCAGCCGCGAGCGCGGACTTCGATCTGTCCATCTCTGACTCGCACGTCGAATACGCGCGCGTCGAACGTCGACGGTCCGTCGAGCACCGCGCCATCGGTCAGGCAGAACCGCGAGCCGTGCCACGGGCAGCGGATGCTGTCGCCTTCGAGCTTTCCTTCATTCAGCGGACCGCCGAGGTGCGGACAGGTGTTGGTGAGGGCGTGGATGCGATCGCCGATGCGCACCAGAAGAACCGCCCTGTCTTCCATGTCGACGCGAACCGGCTTCCGCTCTTGCAGATCGTCTGCGCGCATGACGCGTGTGAACTTCTCCGGCTGGTTCTGGTCGGCCGTGGCCGTGTGATCGACGCCCACCTGCTCACCGAACACGAGGTGCCCGCCGAGATATGCGGAGAACGAGGCCACGGCGTAGCCGAGCATCGACAGCGCGATCCCGCTTTGCCGCGATGACTTCCTGCGGCGCGAGATCAGCGAGGCCGTGTAGAGTCCGGTGGCCGCGAGGTTCAGCACACCGTGAACGATGCCCACGTTCTTTGCGCGTCCGTCGGTCTCCGACCAGTCCGTCAAACCCGTAACCGCCGATGCGACAGCGCCCGCGAGGCCGATGCCGACGACGAGATCCGCAGCGTCGCCGACGCCTTCCTCGCCGCTCATCATCTCGGCCGCGTCGAGCGCGAGCGCCACGGTCCACGCGCCGACAGGAATATCGGTCAGCACCGGATGCAGCGCATGGCCGAGCCACTTTCCGTGGAGAAAGTCTTTCGCCGGGCCGAGTTGCTGGAGAAATTCGCGGACCGGCTGCTGGACCACATCCGCTGCGCCACGCACAACCTGCTGCCGATCGATGATCTCGACGAGAGTCTCTTTGCCCACTGCGTACGACCTCCGGCAGGAAGAGTGCAAAGTGGACGCCGGGCGCGGCTACACGTCGACCGGCTCGGCGTGGACCGTGATGATCGTGCGGGGGAAAGCTTCGCGGATCTTCTGCTTCACGATCTCGGTCGCTTCGTGCGCGCGGTCGAACGACACGCGGCGGTCGATGCAGAGCTCGAACTCGACGAAGCGGACGCCGGCGGCCTTGCGCGTGCGCAGCTCGCGGTAGTTGACGACCGCCGGGTCGGCGCGCTCGATCGCTTCGATGAGGCGCGCCACCTCGTGATCGGGGAGGGCCGGGTCCATCAGATCGTTCCCTGCGTTCCAGATCAGATAGAGCGAGTTCCACGCGATCCAGCAGGCCACGCTCACGCCGAAGATCGAGTCGAAGAGCGCGTTGCCCGTGACGCGCACCAGGACGAGAGCGGCGATCGTAGCGATGTTCGCGACGATGTCGGACGTGTAGTGCAGAGCGTCGCTCGCGAGCGCGCTGCTCTCCGAGCGCACCGCGTTCCGCTTCAGGTATCGCGTGACTACGATCGTCGCAACGATCGAGGCCACCATCGTGATGATCGCGACCACGTTGGCCTCGATCTTGACCGGATGCCGGATGCGCTCGGCCGCGCGGATGCCGAGCGTGACGGCGCCGGCCATGAGGATCACACCCTGCAGGAGCGCGGCGAGATGCTCGGCCTTGCCGTGGCCGAATTGATGCTCCTCGTCGGGAGGTTTCGAGGCGAGCGTGAGGAACATGTAGTTCGCGAAGGAGGCCAGCATGTCGCCGGCGGAATCGAGCGCGGAGGAGAGGAGCGCGATCGAGCCGGCGGCGAGGCCGACCGCCGCCTTCGCGGCCGCCAGCAGCAGCGCCGCGCCGGAGACGTTCAGCGCGACCCGGCGCGCCCGCGTGTCGACGGAAGGCTCCACGCGGTCACGTTAGCGCATCGTCTGTGGAAGTGCAGTGACGGCGCGCTGGTTTATCCTAGGCGCGGCTCCACGTCCCCGTAGCTCAGTCGGATAGAGCAACAGCCTTCTAAGCTGTGGGTCGCAGGTTCGATTCCTGCCGGGGACGCCAAT
>DASWBH010000458.1:0-5231 GCA_036390755.1 Thermoanaerobaculia bacterium | reverse complement strand
CCGCTCTGCGCGCCGGCGTGAATGCCGAACTGGCCGACGTTCGTCATCGCCACCGCACCTGCGTTGCCGGACAGAATGCGCGGCAGCGCCGGCGACAGCGCAACGGCGCGCAACGGAGACGCGCCCGGTTCCTTGAGTGCGTTGACGGCGCGCGACAGGAACCCGTCCTCAGTCGACTTCACGCCTGGCGTGCCCGATTCCATGAAGTCCTGCGCGTCGAAATGCGAGCGCGTCGGATCGGGACTGCCGACCGCGTGCACGAACGCAGCGCTGCGATCTTTGAAGTACGGCTGCACTGACGCCATCGCCGGATGCAGGCCGAAGAAACCGTCGAGGTCGAGCACACCACCGTCGACGCCGGGACGCGGCAGCGCGATCGTCGGACGCGCCGCGTAGTAGTTCGCTTCCGCGTAAGGCGCGACGAAGTTCAGACCGTCGACCGCGCCGCGCTGGAAAACTGCAACAAGGACTTTCTTCCCTTTCGTCGTCCCCGCCTGAGCCATGCGCACGAAGACGCTCGGGAGAAGTCCGCCGGCCACGAGGGCGAGGCCGGATGATTTCAGAAAAATTCTGCGATTCATCATGTGGCTCCCTGTCATTCTGAGCGCCGTAGAGCGCGAAGAATCTGGGCGGTGGGTTCCGCCGCCCAGATTCTTCGCCGTCTTCGCGGCTCAGAATGACTCACTGCTTCTGAAATTCGGGACTGCCCAGAATCAATCCGGCGATCGTCGGAAGCTGCGTGTTGTCCCACGGATCGGTCGTGGGAGCTTTTCGCTCGACGACGCGCGCCTCGATCGTCTTGCGCGTTGCGTCGGTGAGCTCACCGCCGGTGAGCGCCTTGGCGAGCGCGTCGACCGACTTCTGCGGATCGGCCGCGGCTTCCGCGGGGATCAGCGCGACGACGTCGCTGCGCACGCCGGGCATCTTGTTCGCCGCGAGTGCGAGCGCGAAGTTGAGGCGATTGAGCAGCGCGCCGGTGTTGACCCACGCGTCGGCGCGATCGGAGTAGCCGGTCGGCGGCTGCGCGCCGTACAGCGGCTCGCCGTCTTTCTGCAGCTCGCGCGCGATCGGCGTCGCATCGGTGATTTGTCCATCGATCGCCCGCACGGCCGAGATCGTGTACTCGAACGGCGACTTCACTTTCGCGCGGTAGTACTTCGGATCCCAGAACTCGGGGCTGTCGATCACGGCCTTCACCGTCTCGCGCAGATCGCCGTCGGTATCGAGGAACCGCTTCGCCACGCGATCGACGAGCGCCTTCGGAGGGTCATCGGCGACGAGCCGCTGCGCGAGCTGATACGCGATGTGATGCGCGGTCGCCGGATGATGCGCGAGGATGTGAATCATCTTCTCGCCTTCTTCGATGCCGCCGCCGGCCGGGAATCGAATTCCGAGAACTGTTTTCGGTCCGATGTCATGAAGCATGGGGCGGAAGACGAAGCCGCCGCCCTGCTGCGGCGGAGCGATCGTCCATCCGGTCAGCACGCGCGCGAGCTCGGTCACGTCGTTCTGCGTGTACCCGCCGTCGACACCGAGGGTGTGGAGCTCCATGATTTCGCGGGCGTAGTTCTCGTTGAGACCACCGCGATTCTGCTGCTGCTTCGGATTCGCAGCCATTCGTGCGGCGACGCGCGGCGGCATCGCCGGACGATGTTCCGGATCGGCGACGGAGCGCGCGTTGTCGAGGTAGAAAAGCATGGCCGGCGACTTCGCCGTCGCCATCAGCAGATCTTCGAAGCGGCCCCACATGTGCGGGCGGATGACGTCGCGCTCGTAGCTCGTGAGCATGAAGCGGTCGACGCCCTTCCCCGCAAACACGTTGAAGTGGTTGAACCAGAAGTCGACCATCACCTCGTTGAGCTGACGCTCCGACTCGGACGCGCGGATGATGCGCTGCGAGACGAGATCGTTCGTGACCTGCTGCGCGTTCTTCCGCAGCATCATCACTTCCTGCCGCTCTTTCGGATCGAGGTCGGCCGGATTGTTCACGGCTTTCTTGATGTCGCGGCGCGCCTCGACGATCGGCCGGTAGTACTGCTGCATGAGCTGCGCGTCGGACAACGTGAGCGTCGGGAATTGCTGCAGACGCGCTTCGACGGCGCGGTCAGGAATGTTCTCCGGGTGGAGCTGCTGGGCGATCCAGTTGTCGACGCCGGTTTTCAGAACGCGATCGACGTCGCCGGGCCTCGCGCCGAACGAAAGGCGGTTGAGCGCCTGAAGAGCGCGCTGCCGCTCGGTCAGTTTGGAATTCGATGCCGAAAGGGCGAGGAGCAGGGCTGAAATCGCTACAAGTGTGAAACGGAGTCCGTGTTTCATGGTCGTTGGACGGGATACGACCGCGGAACGTTGCGCGTTGAAGGTGTCGTTCCGAGCGCCGCAGAGCGCGAGGAATTCGGGCGGCGGCGCGTGTTCCCCCGCCCAGATTCCTCGCCGTCTTCGCGGCTCGGAATGACCTCACGTGCGCGGCACGAGCCACGGTTTGCCGTTGACCCGAACGGTCTCCGCAGAAAACCCGAACAACCGCTGCACGACCTCGGGCTGCATGAGCTCATCCGGCGACATGTCCGCCGCAATCCCGCCGTTGTCCATCACGATGATTCGATCGCTGTAGGCAGCCGCCCAGTTGAGGTCGTGCGATGCGAACACGACCGTCGCGCGCGTGCGGTCGACGATGTTGCGCAACAGCTTCGAGAACTGCTGCGTGTGGGCGACGTCGAGCGCTGCGAGCGGCTCGTCGAGCAGGATGAGCTTCGGCTCTCCGGCGAGCACGCGCGCGAGGAAGACCCGCTTGCGCTCGCCGCCGCTCATCTCGTCCAGGTAACGCTCCGCAAGGTGCGACGCGTCGCACATCTCGAGCGCCACGCGCGCATGCTCGTAGTCCTCGTCCGTCTCGAATCCGAATCGCGTGAGGAACGGCGCGCGGCCAGAGACGACGACTTCGATCGCGCGCATAGGAAATGCGGTGTCCGGCTCCTGCGGAAGATAGCCGGTTTGCTGCGCGTACTGTTTTGCGTTCCATTCGCGCAACGAGCGGCCGAGGAATTGAACGTCGCCGGCCGATGGCGAGGCCACGCGCGCGAGCAACTTCAGCAAAGTCGATTTGCCCGAGCCGTTTGGTCCCGCGAGCGCGACGAGCGCGGTCTCGCCGATGTCGAGCGACACGTCGTGCAATGCGAGCCGGTCGCCGTACGCGAACCGCGCGCCCGACACGGCGATCATCAGCGGCTCCTCCGCAGCAGCGACAGAAAAAACGGAACGCCCAGGAGCGCGGTGAATGCGCCGATCGGAAGCTCGGCCGAGGTGACGATCACGCGCGAAGCGATGTCCGAGACGACGAGCAGCGTCGCGCCGCCGATTGCGGAGAGAGGAAGCAACGCGCGGAAGTCGCGTCGCCACACGAGCCGGATCAGATGCGGGACGAGCAGACCGACGAAGCCGATGATGCCGCTCACCGCCACGGCCGCGCCGGTCATGACCGACGCGATCACGAATCCGGCGAGCTTCACGCGCTCGACGTCGACGCCGCGCGACTTCGCGTCGTCTTCACCGAAGACGAGCAGCCGCAGATCGTTCGCCATCGTCGCCAGCGCGATGACTCCGACCAGCAGCAGCGTGAACAGAAGCGCAGCATCGCTCCACGACGCGCCGAACAGCGTTCCCATCATCCAGCGCAGCGCCGCGGTGAGATCGCTCTGCCTCGACAGCGCGAACGCGATCAGGATGACCGCGGAGAAGAACGCGTTGAGAACGAGGCCGGACAGCAGGAGCCGCGTCGGATCGGTGTGACTGCCGCGGCGCGCCAGCGCGAACACCGCCGCAGTCGCCAGCAGTGCGCCGGCGAACGCGATGACCGGCACGACGCCAGCGACGCGCGCCCAACCCGCCGCCGTCGCGACCGCCGCCCCGGCCGCCGCCCCGCCCGAGACGCCGAGGATGAACGGATCGGCGAGCGGATTGCGAAGCAGCGTCTGGAATGTGAGTCCCGCCACCGCGAGGATCGCGCCGACCAGCGCCCCCGTGAACACGCGCGGCAGACGGATGCCGAACAGGATCGCGCGCGCGGTCGCGTCGCCGTCGAGGATCGCGCGCCACGAGACCGACGTCGCGCCGACCGAAACAGCGACGGCGATCGAGAAGAGCAACACCAGGCCGAGCACGACGACGGCTCGTGTCATTCCGAGCAGCGCGGACTGCGAGGAATCCCGAACGGTTGAGCGGGATTGTCGCCCATCGGTGCGGGATCCTTCGCCGTCTTCGCGGCTCAGGATGACACTAGTGTCGCCTTTGCCAGTCATCCAGAATCCGGTTCAGCTCCTGCGCGGCTTCCGCGACGCGCGGCCCCGGCCGCGTGAAGAGATTCTCGTCGACCGCAACAACCGACACGCGCCGGCGCATGTCCGGCGCGACGTCGAGCAGTCGATCGATCTGCTCGCGCGACACCGGCTTCTGAGGATAGATGATGAGATCGGGCGGCCGGGCGACGAGCGACTCGAGCGAGTACTGCGGCCACCCGTCAACCATCACCGCGTTGGTGGCGCCGGTCAGAACGAAGAGATCATCGCTGAACGTCTTTCGTCCTGCGACATACAGCGGATCGGCCCACACCGCGAAGAGCACGCGCGGTGAGCGCGGCCGCGTTTTCTTCTGCCGCGCGATCGCTGCGCGCAGGTCCGATGCAGCCGTCGTCGGGCAATGCAGAACAGCGGCGACGTGCTCCATCGCTCGCGGAATCTCGTCGAGCCGGTCGGTTCGCACCACATACAGCGGAACGTGCACGGCGGCGAGCGCCGGCGCAAGGTTCGGATGATTGCCTGTCGTCGTCGCGAGGACGAGATCGGGCTTCAGCGTGACGATCTTCTCGAGGTTCGGCTGCATCCCGCCGACTTTCGGCAGCTTCTTCGCGGCGCCGGGAAAATCGGAGAAGTCGTCGGTGCCGGCGAGCCGGTTGCCGGCGCCGATCGCGTAGACGATCTCGGTCAGATTCGGTGCGAGCGTGAGGACGCGACCGATCGCCGGCGGGAGCGTTACGGCGCGGCCGAGGTCATCGTGGACGACTGCTCCGGCGTCACTGCGCGCGCAGGCCAGCGCGAGAAGAAGGATGAGGGATGAAGGATGAGGGATGAATTTCACGCCTCGCCGGCGTCTTCTTCGTCCAGTTCGTTTGGAATGCCGAGACGTGCGCATGCGGCGGAGTACATCTGCTTCGAGGCGTTGATCGCCGTCTGCAGCTC
>DASWBH010000457.1:0-1696 GCA_036390755.1 Thermoanaerobaculia bacterium | reverse complement strand
ACAGCGCCATCCACGGCTCGAAACGCGTGATCACCTTCGGCTTCACGCCCGGGTGGGTCGCGAGGTAATGATTGATGCCGTCGGCCCACGCATCCATCAGCGACTTCAGCCACTGGGGACTCTGGCGGTACTTCGCCTTCATGTCGGCCGGATCGATGAAAAGTTTCATTCGAAGGTCGCGATAGATCTCGCTCTCGCCGTCCGCTTCCGCGAGGCGGCCCAAGGAGAGCAGGTAGTTGTGCTCGACGCGGTTGAAGTCGTCTTCGCACTGCGCGTAGATCATTCCGTAGACGGCGTCCGCGTCCGTTTTTCCGTAGACGTGCGCGATACCCCAGTCGTCGCGGATGATTTCCACATTGCGCTTCGGAGCTGCCTGTGCGGCGACGGTGAGGAAGAAGAGGAAGAGAGCGAGTTTCTTCACGGCCGCGGATTGTGTCAGAACAACCGCGCTCTGACGATCGAGTCAAGCTTCGGAAAGTGGCGTTCCAGCCATGCGTTCCCTTCGGCGAAGAGCGCGTCCTGATGTCCAGCGCGCATGCCGCCCCCCGACGCTTCGCCGTAGCCGGAGTAGAGGGAGTCGACGACTTCCATTCCCGAGATGACCCGCCCGAACGGCGCGAAACCTTCCGCGTCGTACTGCCGGTTGTCGCGCAAGTTGATGAAGATCTGCGTCGCGCGCGTTCCCGCCGTCGTAAAGGCGTACGCCAGGGTGCCTCGCTCGTTCGAGACGTGAACCGGATCGTCAGCGAGGTTGGCATTCTTCCAGGCGCGCGCGAGCTGCGGTTCGCCGGGAACGCCGAACTGTGCGAACGCGCCGGCCCGGACGCGGAAGAAGCGTTGTCCATCGAAAAAGTGGTGCTGCACGAGGTTGTAGAAGCGGTCGGCGCCGATGGGCGCCCAGCTGCGATGCGCCTCGACTACGAAGTCGCCGCGGCTGGTCTGAAAACGCACGCGAAATGTCTCCGGAGCGCGAGCATTCATGCACGGGTCGAGCGGATGAAACAGAACCGCGGACGCGGCCCAGCTGAGTGCAAGGCTGAGAGCGAGCGGCCGGCCGATCACGGCGTTGATCTTCGCATGCTCGGCGCGACAGGAGCCGAAACGGGAGTCGTCGCACAACTCGCGAGCAGCGGCATCAATGCGAGAGCGTGAAAAACGCAAGAGTGGCTCCACGATATGCTCGTCTGCTGCATGAGAACGCTCGCTCTTCTTTTTGCAGCGCAATTCGTCCTGCAAGCGACGCCGAAGACTGTGACGTGGGGGAGATACGACGCGAGCACACCGCCGGTGCTGCGCATCAACTCCGGAGACACGGTCGAGGTGCACACGCTGATCACATCGACGCCCCCTCGGCTCGAAGGTGCCGGCGTGCCGCCGGATCAGGTCGAGCAGTCGCTTCGCGACATCGTGAGCGAAGTGAAGGATCACGGGCCGGGCGGTCACATCCTGACTGGACCGATCTACGTCGAGGGCGCCGAGCCCGGCGATGTCCTCGAGGTGCGCATCCTCTCGATCGATCTGGCGATTCCGTATGCGTACAACGGCTTCGGTCCGTTGCGCGGATTCCTGCCCGACGATTTTCCCTACGCACGGATGAAGATCATTCCGCTCGATCGCCAGCGCATGGTGGCGCGCTTCGCGCCGGGCATCGAGATTCCGTTGCACCCGTTCTTCGGCAGCATGGGCGTCGCGCCGC
>DASWBH010000456.1:0-5376 GCA_036390755.1 Thermoanaerobaculia bacterium | reverse complement strand
CGTTTCGCCACGGAGATCAGATCGAGCACTTGATCGAGGCTGAAGCCGGTGTTGCGCGCGAAGCGCTCGACGGCCGCGGCCGGAAGACCCTTCTCGATCTGCGCGAGCACGCTCGGCCAGTCGAAGTGCGTCACGCCGAGGAGCACGACATAGGCGTGAGGTCCGGGCATGCCGGTCTTGAGGAACTTGCGGTACTTCTCGATGTCGCGCGTCGCGGCGGGAATGGAGGTGCGCATCTGACATCAATATAGGTGCCAGATGGCACGGCGGTCAATAAGTGACGCGGTGGTAATACTTGAACGGTTTGCGCTGGCCCTTCTTCACGATCGGATAGAACTTCGCCTGCTGCAGCGACGCCGCATTCTCGGCGGCGAGCGCTTCCGAGCCGGTGCTGTTCCCGATCGTGCGCACGCCGACGACGTCGCCGTCCGTGTTCACGTCAGCCTCGAGGTAAATCTCGCCGTGCGCGCTCGGGTTCGACACCGGAGACGGAAAGACGCGGAAGCGGACCTCCGGGTTCTCCTCCTGCTGCTTGGCCTCTTTTGCGGATCCCAGATCGGCGGCGTGGCCCCAGCCGGTGCGGTCGCCGACGCGCACCTCGACCCAGTCGCCCTTCTTCGACATGACCGACACCGCTTCGCCGTTCTCGTACGTGAGCACGAGCGGCGACGCGTCGTTCGGCTGCGCATGAACGCGGAGAGCCGGAGCGGTGACGTACGAGATTTCGATCGGCTCGCGCGTGTCGGTGGGAGGAGGTTGTTCGGCCCGCGAGCACGCGCCGAGCAGCGCGAGCACAGCGATTGCCAGATATTTCACCGGTAACAGGTAACAGGTAACCGGTAACCGCGCAAGGCTCCGGTTAACGGTTAACAGTTAACCGTTAACCGATTGGCTGCTAGTAGTACACCCGGTGCTCGTAAGTGAATGCCTTCCGCTGACCCTTGTCGATGAGCGGGAAGAACTTCGCCTGTGCGAGCGCCGCGGCGTTCTGATCGGCGAGACTCAGGATTCCGGTCGAGTTGCTGATCGTCGTGACCTGGTAGACATCGCCTTCGGTGTTGACCTTCGCCTGCATCACGATCTCGCCGTGCGCCTTCGCCGGAATCGCCGGCGGCGCCACGAAGAACCGCGGGACGGCGTTGTCGCTGAAGGCCTTTGCCTGTTCGGCGTTCATCAGCTCGGCCGATTTCACCCAGCCCGTTCCGTCGAAGCTCCGGATTTCGGACCATTCGCCCTTGCGCGCGAGCACCGAGATCGACTCGCTGTACCCGTACTTGCCGGTGACCTGCGCATTCGCAGCAGGAGCGGCATAGACGTTCAGCGTCGGAACGCCGACGTACGCGATCTCGACCGGCGGACGGATTCCGCTGACGTCGGCATCGCTGGTCGGTCTTGGTTTCTGTGTGCAGGAGAGAGCGGCTGCGATCATCAAGAAAACGGCGATCCGTCTCATCGGGTGGTCCTCCGCGTCCACGATGGCCCGCGCCTGTCCAGCGGGGTATGCGGATGATCACACGGCGATGTGATGCGACTTAACCGAACACATCCTTACGCAGGAACAGCGCATAAGCGGCCGCGATCGCCGCAAGGGACCAGACGCCCAGGAGCACGAGGCAGAAGGTCATGGTCATGCCCTCGTACGGCGGCGCCTGACCGCTGTAGTAATCCGACAGCGGAACGGCGCTCACGAACAGGTACTTGCCGGCGGTCCAGTCCGGGCTGATGCGCGTCAGGATCGTCCCGCCGATCAGCGACGCGAGCATCGTCCCGATCGCCGCGGCGCTCGAGCGGAAGATCACCGACAGCAGCAGCGAGATCGCCGCGACCGCCATCAGCGCGTACCACTCGAGGCCGTACGCGATGAGCGCGTCCTTCCACAAGGGAAGTTGCCGCACATGCGTCAGCGAGATGTTCGCGTTGCTGATCTGAAAGCCGCTGAACGTCGGCGCGGTCCATCCGCCGGTCGGAAGGAACGGCGCCGTGACGAGCCACGCGATCGCGGCGCCGACGATCAGCGTGATCGTCGAGAACATCAGCAGCGTGATCAGCTTGGACGTCAGAATTTTCCATCGCCGCACCGGCCGCGTCAGCAGCAACTTGTTTGTCCCTTCCGCTGCTTCGGCAGAGACGATGTCGCTGCCGATCACCGCGACGAGCAGCGGCAGCAGCCAGCCCGCGGCGTTGGCAAAGACGCGCACGACGATCGGCGACGTGGGCTGATCGGGGTTGATGTCGTGGTCGAGATAGAACTGCAGGCGCTTGATCTCGATGCGCATCGAGCGCACCCAGGCCTCGTTGCCGCGGCCGCGGCGCGCGACGTTCTCGAGCCGGGCGATGCGCTCCTGAAGGTCCGCGCGCCAGTTGAGATTGCGCGAGCGCTTCAGCCGGTCGTGCTGCGAGTACGAGACCAGCGAGAGGATGACGAACAGAATGGCCACGACCACCGCGAAACGGCGGCGTCGCAGGATTTTCAGCGTCTCGTTCTGGACCAGGGAAATCACGATGTCTCCTCAGACTCAGTCGACGGTCTCGCCGCCGGTCGCCTCGATGAACAAGTCTTCCAACCTCTGCGTCCGCTGCCCGGCGTGAAAGATCTCGATCCCGTTCCGCGCGAGCGCAGCGATGAGCGGCGGCGCTTCGCTCTCATCGATCGCGACGAAGATTCGATCCCCATCCGCAACCGCGGCGAAACCGTTTTGCTGCGCGACCTCTGCCGCACGCGACACGTCGCCGACACGAAACTCCATCGATCGCTGGCTCGCGATCAGCTCCTGAACCGTGCCGGTCTGCAGCAGCCGTCCTTTGTGAATGATCGCCACGCGGTCGCACATCACTTCGACTTCGCCGAGCAGATGGCTCGACACGAACACGGCCAGGCCTTCGCTGGCCAGGTTGCGCAGCAGCTCGCGGATCTCGCGAATGCCGGCCGGATCGAGTCCGTTGGCCGGCTCGTCGAGGATGAGCAGCCGCGGACGTCCGAGCAGCGCCTGCGCGATTCCGAGCCGCTGCCGCATGCCGAGGGAGTAGGTGCCGACGCGCTGATCGAGGCGGTGGTCCATGTTCACGATGGCGGCGACACGCTCGATCTCGTTGTTCTTCACGCCGAGCATGCGGGCGAAGTGCTCGAGATTTTCGCGGCCGTTCATGAAGCGATAAAGGTCGGGATTCTCGACGATGCAGCCGACGCATCGCATCGCCTCCTCGAACTCGCGGCGGATGTCATGCCCGCAGATCTCGACGTCTCCGGCGGTCGGTTTGATCAGGCCGACGAGCATCCGGATCGTCGTTGTTTTGCCCGCGCCGTTGGGGCCGAGGAATCCGAAGACTTCCCCAGCGTTAACGTCGAAGGACACATCGTCGACGATCATGCGGCTGCCGATGATCTTCGTCAGGTGTTTTGCAGATAGCGCAATGTCAGGCATGAGGGATCTTCGATGAGGCGCCTGCTGTACTGGTACGTGCCGCTGGTCGTGGCGATCGCCGCGACGGCGGTCTTCGCGGCTGGATTTTACTCGTTCGTTTCGGGCGACGTCGGTACGCCGGTCGACCTGGTGCTGCCCACGCGGAGCGGACCTGCGCCCACCGCACCCGCACAACAGTCCCTCGTCACCCCCATCATCCTCGGCGACTCACTCGCGCGCGGCGCAGGGGACACGACGGGGCTCGGCATCGGCGGAAGGCTCGATCAGGAGCTGCGCCGGCGCAATATTCACGCAAATCGGACGGTGAACATCGCGATTAATGGCGCGCGCGCGCCCGATGTGCTGCGGCAGCTGCAGAGCCGCAACGTGCAGACGATCCTCGCGGAGTCGAACGTGATCATCCTCTCGGTCGGCGGCAATGATCTGTGGGGCGTAAACGACTGGCGCAAGCGTCCGCCGCCGGACAAGTTCATGGATGCGGTGCTCGATCGGGTCGCGTCGGTGGTCGACCGGATCCGCGCCGTGAATCCGCGTGCGCGGATCTTCTTCATCGGGCTTTACAACCCCTTCTGGAAAACGCCGGCGGGCGGGGTGCTGACGGCGCTCGTGAATCGATGGAACGCGAAGCTGATCGAGCGGTTCGGCAGCGACGTGAACCTGACGGTGGTGCAGACGAGCGACATCATCGCGAACCACAACCGGCTGGCGTTCGATCAGTTCCATCCCGGCGACGAAGGCTACGCGTTGATCGCGCGCCGCATCGCCGATGCGATTTGATGGGGGGTCAGGTCTGCAGTTTCCAGTTTTTTCTACGACGCGTAGAAAAAACTGGAAGCTACAGACCTGACCCCATCTACTACAGGGAGAGGTCGACGCGAACTTCGCGCGCGCCGGTCACGGCGCGGAGGGCGCTGCGTGCGGCGTCTTTCTGCAGCTCTTGCTGGACCGTGCCGGTCACGCTGAGCACGCCCTTCTCGCAGTGAACTTTGAGCGTGCAGCCGGCCAGCGAATTCGTTCCGGCTAGCTCGCGCTCCGCCTGGCGCGTCAGCTCTTCGTCGCTGATCGTCTTCGTGTTGATCAGATTCGCGACGCGCGTCGCGCCGAGCGCTTTGACCACCGCGGTCGCCCGCTCGGCCGCCGCAGGATCAGCATCGCCGCGGAGAATCACGATGCCGCCGAGGCTGCGAACGGTCAAGCCGGCGACGGCGATGTTGTTCGCGCGCAGCGCTCTCGCGATTGCTCCCTCGTCGAGTTGCGGCGCGGCAACCTGCGCCCGCACTCTCGCGGGATTCACCGGTTGGGCCGAGTGGCGGGTCCACATCGAAAACGTGACCACGCCGGCGGCGACAACGACAGCGAGCGCTACAGCAAACCTCGGATTTTTCACCATGATCCGTCTTCTTACTCAAGCGATGTGCCACTACCGCCGCACGGAACGCCGGCGAGTCTCCGGCGCAAGTTCAGCCCGCCACGCTCCGCGGCCGTGCGTGAACGCGTAAACCGCGGGCCCGCGTTCACCTTGCGCGACCGTCACCCACTCCGTGACCACGTCCGGGAAGCCGGTGTTCTCGACGTTCCAGTGCGCGCCTCCGTCGAGCGACACGAACACGCCGAGGTCGGTGCCGAGGTACAGGCGATCGCGGCGGACGGGGTCGACGGCGAGCGAGTGCACCGGGATGTCCGGCAGCGTGGCGTCGCCGCTACCGTCGATCGCTGCCCACGTCGCTGCGCCGTCGGTGCTCTTCCAGACGTGCTTGCCGCCGAAGCCGGCATACGTTGCGTAGATCGTCGACGGGTCGACGGGATCGAACGTGAGCGACGAGACCCACCCTGCGCGCGGCTCGACGCGCGTCCAGTCCGTTGTGCTCGTGGCACTCGTCGCGGTGGCTGTCGAAAAGATCGAGCCTGCGTTCGTCCCTGCGATCACGCGATCGCTGTCATGCGGCGCAACGGC
>DASWBH010000455.1:0-12312 GCA_036390755.1 Thermoanaerobaculia bacterium | reverse complement strand
TGCAGCGGGCGCGAGATGTCGACGTCGTCGCCGACGATGCACGATTCGAGGAGAGCGCTGCCGGTGATGTTGCAGTCCTCGCCGATGATGCTGTCGCGAACCTCGCCGCGAACCGCGCTGCGCGCGCCGATGGACGACTTCGATATCGTTCCGATGATCGTCGCGGTCTGGTGCGCGATCGAGTCTTTGACGATGCGCGATCCTTTCGCGACGGGCACCTCGCCGGCGATGGTCATCTGCCGGATGCCTTCCGCCGCCGAGATGTATCGCTGCGGCGTGCCGATGTCGAACCATGGGCCGTCGTCGACGATCGCGGCGATCGTCTCCTTGCCGCTTGCGATCAGCGGGATGTAGACCTCGTCGACGATCCCCGAAAAATCCTTGTCCGGCAGGTGCCGGAAAATGCGCGAGCTGATGTCGTGCGAGCCCGAGAACATCAGCGGCTCGCCGACGCCGCTCCGCGCGAAACCGGTGATCTTCCCGTCGCCGAACCAGACTGCGGTGAAGCGATCGCCCGGCGGCGGATGGCGCAGCGTCAGCGCTGCCAGCGCGTTCTTCTCGCGCCGATGTTCGCGCAGCCGCTCGTACGGCGCGAACTGAATGGTGTCGCCGTTGACGAGGAAGAACTCCTCTTCCGTCTCGAGCAGCGGCCGCACTTTGCGGATCCCGCCGCCGGTGCCGAGAATCTCCGGCTCGAAGGAGAAGTGGAAGGTGCACTGGCCCGCGTACGTGCGCTTCAGATATCGCTCGATCTGCTCCGGCAGATGATGCAGATTCACGATGATGTCGGTGATGCCGTGCTGGATGAATCCTTCGACGGCGTAGCCGATCAGCGGACGGTTGCACACCGTCACCATGGGCTTCGGCACGAAGTACGTCAGCGGCCGGAGGCGTGTGCCGTAGCCGGCCGCGAGGATCATCCCTTTCATGCTGTCGGAAGATCCTCAGGTGCAAAAACCATGTTCTCGGGCAAATCGGCGCGCGTGCGGCGATGCTGGCGATACAGATCGGCGTAGCTCTGGCGCAGCCCCTGATCCATGTTCATGCCGAGCTCCGCGGCGACGCTGCGGATCACGTCCACGGGACCTTCGATCTCGAAGTAGTCGCCGATGGGCGTGCGGTCGAGCACGACCTCGACGTCGCGCACGCGCCAGACCTCGCGATATTTCTGATAGCGGAACACGGGTTTGTAGCCCAACGAATCGAACAGCTGGATGGCGAGCTCGAAGCTCTCGACGCCGGTCTGCACTTCCTCGCGCGACTTGATGCCGCCTTCGATCGACATCGGTCCTTTGTACGTTGCGATCGCGAAGCGGCCGAACTTCCTGACGCGCAGAAGCGATCCGCGCGTTCGCAATTCGCCGCGCCGGTCCAGCACGATGTTGTCTTCGAACGTCTCGCCGTAAAGCTGCTTCGCGCCGATGCCGCGCAAGTTGCGGACGAGCTCGTTGCGATCGGTGAGCGGAAACTTGACCTCGATTTCCTGCGCCATGACTGCGCTACGCGCGTAAGACCTCGACTCCGGGTAACGCCGCACCGGAAATGAACTCGAGCGACGCGCCGCCGCCGGTGGAAATGTGGCTGATCCGGCCGGCGAAGCCGGACGCTTTCACCGCCTCGACCGACTCGCCTCCGCCGACGATGGTCGTCGCATTCGCTTCCGCAATCGCGCGGGCCATCGCCATCGTGCCGGCGGCGAACGGCTCCTTCTCGAACACCCCCATCGGCCCGTTCCAGAAGATCGTCTTCGCCTTCTTCAGCTCGGATGCGTAGCGCTCGATCGTCTTCGGGCCGATGTCGAGAGCCCGCTGCGGCTCGACGAGACCTTTGCTCACCTCGACGCGCTCGATCTTCGTGGGCGCTTCGAGCGAGTCCGCGGCGACGACATCGATCGGCAGGATGATCTGCGCCCGCGCACCGGACGCCAGAATGCGCCGCGCGTTCTCGATCGATTCGTCATCGATGAGCGAATTGCCCATGTTGATGTTCTGCGCGGCGAGAAACGTGTTGGCCATTCCGCCGCCGATCAACACGACGTCGGCGAGTTTGACGAGCGCCTCCAGCGGCTCGATCTTTCCGGCGATCTTCGCTCCGCCGAGGAGGGCGACGAAGGGGCGATCGGAAACGTGCGTGACTTTCTGGAGGAACTGCAGTTCCTTCACGAGCAGCAGACCGCCGGCGATGTGATTCTTCGGATACAGCCGCGGAAGCGCATCGATGGACGCGTGGGCACGATGCGACGCGCCGAACGCATCGTTCACATAGAAGTCGCCGAGCTTCTTCAACTCCTCGGCGAATGCGCGATCGTTCTTCTCTTCGCCGGCGTGAAAGCGGAGATTCTCGACGAGGAGCAGCTGGCCTGGTTTGAGCGCGTGCGCTTTCTGCTCCGCCTCCGGTCCGACGCAGTCGCCGGCCCACTTCACGTCGACATTCGTTAACTGCGCGAGGCAGTCGCGCACCGGCTCGAGCGAGTACTTCTCCTTCCGCTCACCCTTCGGACGTCCGAGATGACTGGCCAGCACGACGGACGCGCCGCGGTCGCGGAGGAGGTTGAGCGTCGGCAGCGTCTCCTCGATGCGCGTCGCGTCCGTGATGCGCGTTCCCTCGAGCGGCACGTTGTAGTCGACGCGGTAGAAGACGCGGGAGCCGGAAGTGAGGGAAAGGCGGTCGATCGTTCTGATCGTGATCATTTGCTGCGGACGGAAGGATGAAGGATGAAGGATGAAGGATGAATCGGGTTCATCGCTTCGCGACCTTCATCCTTTAGCCTTCATCCTTCATCCTTTTCATCATCGCGCCGCTGCCAACGACTCCTTCTTCACGCGCGCCACGTACGCAATCAGATCCAACACACGATTCGAATAGCCCCACTCGTTGTCGTACCACGCCAGGATCTTGTGCATGTGCGGATCGACGGAGCGCGTGTAGGTCGTGTCGACGATCGAGGAGTGCGCGTTACCGTTGAAGTCGATCGAGACGAGCTGCTCGTCGCTGTAAGTGAGGATGTTCTTCAGCGGACCGTTCGCGGCTTCGCGCAGCGCGTTGTTGATCTCCTCGGCGTTCGTGGCCTTCTCGGTGTGGAAGCTGAGATCGACGAGCGACACGTTCGGCGTCGGCACGCGGACGGAGATTCCGTCGAACTTGCCTTTCAGCTCCGGAAGAACGAGGCCGACCGCTTTCGCGGCGCCGGTCGTGGTCGGAATCATCGACAGCGCGGCGGCCCGGCCGCGCCGCAGATCCTTATGGGGTAGATCGAGGATGACCTGATCGTTCGTGTACGAGTGGATCGTGGTCATGATCCCCATCGTGATGCGGAACTTCTCGTGCAGCACCTTCGCCACCGGCGCGAGGCAGTTCGTCGTGCACGACGCGTTCGAGATGATCTTGTGTTTGGCGACGTCGAGCGCGTTCTCGTTCACGCCGATGCAGACGGTGATGTCGGCATCCTTCGACGGAGCGGAGATGATGACGTGCTCGACTCCGCGGCGGAGATGACGGGAAGCCTTTTCCTTCGACGTGAAGCGTCCCGAAGATTCGACGACGATCTCGACGCCGAGGTCGCCCCAGGGAATCTCGGCCGGATCGGGGTTCGAGAAGACGCGGAGCTCTTTGCCGTCGATCATCAGTCCGTTCGCGGACGTTTTGATGTCGTTGTCAATCGTGCCGTGAACGGAGTCGTACTTGAGCAGGTACGCGAGCGTCGCGGCGTCGGTCAGATCGTTGACGGCGACGAACTCGATATCGAACTTGCCTGCGAGCGCCGCGCGGACGACGTTGCGTCCGATGCGCCCGAATCCATTCACTCCTACCTTCACCATGGGTCCTCCTTGGTCGGGGCGGTAGTATAGCGGGGTGGTTCAGACAGCGGCGGGCGTTCACGTTACACCTCTTCGCTGGACCGGCGATTCGCTGCAATTGCTCGACCAGCGGCTGTTACCGGGCGAAGAAAAATGGATCGAGTGCTGCGACTCCGCGTCGGTCGCGGAGGCGATCAAGGACATGGTCGTGCGCGGCGCGCCGGCGATCGGAGTGGCCGCCGCGTTCGGAATGGCGATGGCCTCGCGTCGCGGTGACAACATCGACGAGGCCGCCGATGGTCTGCGCCGCACGCGTCCGACGGCGGTGAATCTGCGCTGGGCGATCGAGCGCATGCTCGACGCCGCGGATCGCGAAGCCGATCTCGTCGCCGAAGCGGAGAAGATCCTCACCGAAGACGTCGAAGCCAACATGCGCATCGGCCGCTTCGGCGCCGAGCTCCTCGGACAACGGAGCACGGTGCTGACGCACTGCAACGCCGGCGCACTCGCGACCGGCGGCTACGGCACTGCCCTGGGCGTCGTGCGCGCGGCGGTCGAGAGCGGGAAAAGCATCGACGTGTTCGCCGACGAAACGCGTCCGTACATGCAGGGCGCGCGGCTCACGGCGTGGGAACTGCAGAAGGATGGCATCGACGTCACGCTCATCACCGACAGCATGGCCGGCCACTTCTTTCAGCAGGAACGATTCGATGCGGTCGTCGTCGGAGCCGATCGCATCGCCGCGAACGGCGACACGGCGAACAAGATTGGCACGTACACCGTCGCCGTTCTCGCGAACGCGCACGGGGTTCCGTTCTATATCGCCGCGCCGATGTCAACGATCGACATCAACTGCGCGTCTGGTGATGAGATCCCGATCGAGGAACGGAGCGCGACTGAAGTGTTCGAGGCATTCGGGAAACAGGTAGCGCCGGAAGGTGTGACCGTCCGCCATCCTGCGTTCGACGTCACGCCCGCGCGGCTGATCACGGCGATCATCACCGATCGCGGGGTGCTCTGGCCGCCGTACGGCGAGTCGATCGCAGAGGTCGTTCGATGAGCGGCCACCTGCTCGCGCGTTTGATTCACGCGATCTGGCTCGGCAGCGGACTCTTTCTGGTCGCCGTCGCCGCGCCGGCGGCCTTTCGCGGTGCGCCGAATGCGACCGTCGCGGCGGACATCGTCGGCGTCATGCTCTCGCGCTGGCACTACATCGCCCTCGGAGCGCCGCTGATTCTTCTGTTCCTCGACTGGCGGCGCGGCCGTGTGTACGTGCTCGCAGTCGTCTTCGTGGCGATCCTTCTCGCGGCGGCGCAGGCGTTCACCGATCTCCGCATCCGCGGCGTTCGCGCGGCTTCACCGGTGCCGATCAGCGATCTTCCGCGCGAGGATCCGGTGCGACGGCAGTTCGGACGGCTGCACGGCGTGTCGTCGCTGTTGCTGCTGATGCAGGTGATCGCGGCGGCCGCGGCGCTCGCAGTCGATCGCGAGGCATATCCTGCGGCTCCTGTCATTCCGAGCGTGAGCGAGGAATCCGGGCGGGCGGAAGGCTCGATCCTCGAGCCGCCCACGCCGCCGGATCCCTCGCTCCGCTCGGGATGACAGGCGGACACGAATCGCTGACGTTTCTGGAACAAACTCTCACCGTTTCGAGGCGTACACCGATGCGATGCGACGCGCAGCCCTGCTCGCTCTTTTTCTCGCTGTCCCTGCAGTCGCCGCGGAGCAGGCTTTACCTCCGCCCGCTCCCATAACGATCACCAAAGCGACCGGGCCCATCACGATCGACGGCGATCTCTCCGATGCAGGATGGCGCGACGCAGCGAAGATCGATCGCTTCTACGAGACTTCGCCGGGCAATAACAGCGAGCCGAAGGTGAAGACGACCGCGTACCTCACGTACGACGATCGCGCGTTTTACATCGGCGTTCGCGCCGAGGATCCGCAGCCAAACAGGATCCGGGCGCCGTACGTCGAGCGCGACAACGTCCTCGGCACCGACGACAACATCGCCGTGTTCCTCGACACGCGCAACGACAAGCGAACCGCGCTCGAGCTGCGCGTGAATCCGCGCGGCATCCAGGGCGACGCGATCTTCAACGATGCGAACGGCAACGAGGACTTCTCGCCCGATTTCTTTTACGACACCGCGGCGAAAATCGACTCGGGCGGGTGGAGTGCGGAGTACCGCATCCCGTTCTCGTCGCTCCGCTATCCCCACGCGGACGTTCAGCACTGGAACATCCTCGTGTGGCGCAACTACCCGCGCGAGTTCCGCTACGCGTTTCACAGCGCTCCGATCGATCGCAGCTCGAACTGCCTCGTGTGCCATGCGCATCCGATCGTGGGACTGGCCGCACTGCCGGAAGCCGGACACCTCATCGCGGCGCCGTACGTCACCGGCCAGCAGACCGAACGGCCTGCCAACGTCCTCGGCAGCCCGCTCGAGCGCGCGCCGTTTCATCGCGACGCCGGCGCGGACGTGAAGTGGACTCCCACCGCGAACAACGCCGTCGATGTGGCGCTCAACCCCGACTTTTCGCAGGTCGAGTCGGACGTCGCGCAGATCACCGCGAATCAGCGGTTCGCCGTCTTCTTCCCCGAGAAGCGTCCGTTCTTTCTCGAAGGCTCGGACCTGTTCGATACACCGTTACAGGTCGTCTACACGCGGACGATCACGTCGCCGCGATGGGGCGTTCGCAGCACGGGGAGATTCGCTGGCTCGACTTACACGATGCTCGTCACGCAGGACCGCGGCGGCGGATTGACTGTCATTCCGGGCGCGACCTCATCGTTCTTCGCTCCTGAGGACTTCGGAACGACTGATGCGGTCGGCCGCATTCGCCACGACTTCGGCAGCTCGTTCATCGGCGGCGTGTTCACCGATCGGCAGATCCGCGGCGGCGGTCACAACCTCGTCATCGGTCCGGACTTCCAGTGGCGGCCGAGCGAGAGCGACGAAATCGCGGGCGAGGTGCTCGTCAGCGACACATCGAATCCGAACCGGCTCGATCTGTCGGGCGCATGGAACGGCTCGCACGCCACGTCGCACGCGCTGCATTTCGACTGGAATCACCAGCGGCAGAGCCACGATTTCGGCTTCGCCGCGAACGATCTCGGACGCGACTTCCGCGCCGACCTCGGATTCCTGCCGCAGGTCGGCTATCGCGAAGCTGACGGATACGGCGGCCTTCGCTGGTACCCGCAGCACAGCATCTTCAGCTTCGTCCGCGCGTCGTTCTTCGTCGATCAGCAGATGGACATGGACGGCCGCACAGTTTTCCGGCGCAGCTCACCGGGAATCGGCGCCAACGGCGCCAAGAACCTGTTTCTCGGAGTAACGGTTCACCCGGTCGAGCAGTACCGCGTCGGCAACGCCTTGCTGAAGGCGACGTTTGTCGAATTCAACTCGCAGATCGATCCCACCCGGCGCCTGCCGCGCATCGGCCTGAACGCCACCGGCGGACAGCGCATCGACTTCGCGAACGGACGCGTCGGCAACGGCGCGACGATCGGCGTGTTCAGCACGATCCGGCCGATCGACCGTCTGACGTTCGACGCGACCGTCTCGCGCGAGTGGCTCAACCTGCAGGGCGAGCGCCTCTACACGGCAGCCGTGGAGCGTCTGAAGACCACGTACAGCTTCTCCGCGCAATCGCTGGTGCGCGTCATCGGCCAGTACGTTTCGACCAATCGCAATCCTGCGCTCTACAGCTTCGCCACCGGTCCGCACGACGGCTCGTTCCTCGGCTCGATCCTCTACAGCTACAAGGTCAACTGGCAGACGGTGCTGTTCGTCGGTTACGGAGACGATCGACTGCTGACCGAGAACAACGTGATGGCGAAGCTCGACCGGTCATTGTTCTTCAAGGTCAGCTACGCGATCCAGCGCTAGTCATTCCGAGCCGCGAAGACGGCGAGGAATCTGGGCGGCGGGAGCGAGCCACCGCCCAGATTCCTCGCGCTCTTCGGCGCTCGGAATGACGATCTACGCCACTTCTTTTCCTTCGATGTCCAGCTCGTGTATCGGCAATCCCAGGTGGCCGAGGGGCTCGCGGATCGCTTTGGCGCTGCCGACGATGACGATGAGCGCGCGATCGGGATCGATGTACTTCCCGGCGACGCGGGTGATGGCGTCGCGGTCGACGGCGCCGATGTTCTCCCGATAGCGGTCGAAGTAATCCTCCGGTAATCCGTACAGCTCCATGTCGACGAGGCGGCCGGCGATGTCGCCCGAGCTCTGCACCATCGCGGGGAAGACGCCCATCAGATAGTTCTTCGTGTCGTCGAGCTCCTGCTGCTCGATGTCGCCGGTGCGGATGCGCCGCAGCTCGGCGAGAACTTCCTCGACCGACTCCCGCGTGACCTCGTTGCGCACCGGCGCGGCGACGACGAACGGGCCGGCCTGCCGGCGGAATGCGAACTGCGATCGCGCGCCGTACGTGTAGCCGTGGCGCTCGCGCAGGTTGAGATTGATGCGCGAATTGAACACGCCGCCGAGGAGCGCGTTCATGACGGAGAGCGGGAAGTAGTCGGCGCAGGAGCGCGGCACGCCGATGTGGCCGACGCGAATCTCCGACTGGACCGCCTGAGGCCGGTCGATGATGTACACGCGGCTCGAGTCGATCGGACGCGGAGTGACTTCCGGCCGCGGCGGCTCCGCGCCTTTCTTCCACGAGCCGAAGAAGCGGTCGACGAACGCGTCAGCGTCGCGCGTTCTCACGTCGCCCGCAACGACGACCGAGCTGTTGTTCGGAACGAAGTGTTGTTGGTAGAAGCGGCGGATGTCGTCGAGAGCGATGCGCGCGACGCTGTCCGGATTGCCGACGATCGAGTTGCCGTACACGCCTTCGCCGTAGAGCAGCGCGGCGAAGCGCTTGCCGGCGATTGCCGCCGGCTCGTCGCGCTGCTGAAGAATCTCAGTGAGCCGCTCTTTGCGCACGCGGTCGAAGCCCTCTTCCGGAAGCGTCGCGCGGCACGAAACGTCGGAGAGGATCGAGAGGCTCGGCTCCGCATTGCGGCTCAGGACATCGATCGAGACGTACGTCGCGTCCCAGTCCGCGCCCGTTCCCAGCGCCCCGCCGAGAAGTCCGATGTCCTCGGCGAGTCGCATGGCATCGCGATCTCCGGCGCCTTCGTCGAGCAGATCGGCCGCGAGCGAAGCCAGCCCGGCGAGCTCCGCTTTGTCGTGATCCGCGCCGGAGCGAACGAGGCTGCGCATGGCCACGATCGGCGCGTTGTGGTTCTCGGCGATGAGCACGCGCAATCCGTTCGGCAGCACCCGCCGCGTGACGTGCGGGAAGTGATACGGGCGCGGCGGCCCGGGCGGCGGTGCAGAGGCGCGGAACTCCTCGGTCATGCGGCCTCCGGCACGAAGACGCTGGTCACGCGATTGTCGGGGACGAGGTATTTGCGCGCGACGCCGGCGAGGTCGTTGGCCGTCGCCGCGTTGTAGGGATCGAGCCAGGTGTGCACCATGTCGGGATCGCCGAAATACGTGGACAGCATGCCGATCATGTCCGCGCGCGTGTCGTAGTTCTCGATCTGATGCGCGTATTCGACTTCGGCGCGAACGCGTGCGCGCGTCAGTTCGTCATCGGTGATGCCGCCGGACGCGACGCGTTCGATCTCGGCGTCGAACGCGTGCTCCAGCTGTTCGATGTCGACGCCCTCCTTCGCTGTCGCGTGCATCAGCATCATGCCGGTCGATTCGGTTGGAAGCACGTACGCGGCGACATCCTGCGCGATCTGCTGCTCGTGCACCAGGGCGCGGTCGAGGCGGCTCGCTTTGTCGGAGCCGAGGACGGTGGAGAGCATGTCGGCGTGAATCCAGTCGAGGTCGCCCATCTTCGGCAGGTGATAGAGGCGATAGATGCGCGGAAGCTGAACGGGTGAGGCGAAGGTGTCGCGACGCTCGGCCTCGAGCGGGGACCGCTTCGCGTTGAACCGCGGGAATTCGCGACCGGGCGCGATGTCGCCGAAATACTGTTCGACGAGGCGCTTCGCTTCGTCGGGAACGAAATCGCCAATCAGCGTCAGCACTGCGTTATCGGGGCGATACCACGTCTGGAAGAAGTTGCGGATGTCGTCGAGCGACGCGGCGGCGAGATCCTCCATCGAGCCGATGGTCGGCCAGTGGTACGGGTAGGCAGGGTCGAACGCGAGATCCAGCAGGCGCTCGAAGGCCGTGCCGTAGGGGACGTTGTCATAACGCTGCCGGCGTTCTTCCTTCACGACCTCGCGCTGGATGTCGAGCTTCTCCTGCGTGAGCGCGGGAACGAAGAAGCCCATCCGGTCCGACTCCAGCCAGAGGCCGAGGGCGAGGTAATTCGACGGAAGAGTCTCGAAGTAGTTCGTCCGGTCGAAGAACGTCGTGCCGTTCAGCACGCCGCCGACCGACTGCACGTGGCGGAAATGCTCGTTGTTGCCGACGTGCTCGGAGCCGGAGAAAAGCATGTGCTCGAACAGATGCGCGAAGCCGGTGCGCCCGACTCGTTCGTTCTTCGAGCCGACGTGGTACCAGATGTTGACGGCGACGAGGGGAGCGGAGTGGTCTTCGTTCAGGACGACACGCAGGCCGTTGGCCAGTTTGTAATCTTCGATCTGAAGCATGGGAAGCGGCGTTTTACCACGGGAATGTTGAATGGTGAATGTTCAATGCTGAATTGTGAATTGATCCTGAATTCAACACTCACCATTCAACATTCCTCGTTTATCCTTCCCGCGCCGTGTCCACCGCTTCCCCCCTTCCGTTCCGCCACATCGCTGTCGAGGGACCGATCGGCGTCGGGAAGACGTCGCTCGTCACGATGCTGGCGAAGCGGTTTCGCGGGACGAAGGTGCTCGAGGACGCCGACAATCCGTTCCTGGACGACTTCTACAAGGACCGTCGCGGCGCGGCATTCCGCACGCAGCTCTTCTTTCTGCTCTCGCGCTACGACCAGCAGCGCAGCGTCGCGCAGCGCGATCTCTTCACCGAGCTGATCATTGCCGACTACTCGTTTCCGAAGGACAAGATCTTCGCGTACCTGACCCTCGACGACTCCGAGCTGCTCATCTACAACCGTTTGTACGATCTACTGGTCGAGACGGTGCCGAAACCGGACCTGGTGATTTACCTTCAGGCCGGACTTGATACACTACTGAAGCGCATCAAGAAGCGCGGGCGAGCTTACGAGAAGTCGATCTCGTCGTCGTATTTGCAGGAGCTCAGCGAGGCGTACTCCCACTACTTCTACCGGTACGAAGAGACGCCATTGCTGGTGGTGAATACGAACGACATCGACTTCGTGAACACGCCCGAGCATTTCGATCAGCTCGTCGAGCAGATTCGCAATGCTCAGAAGGGGACGCAGTACTACGTACCGCTTGGATCCTGAAAGGACCGAGACGCATGGAACAACAGAAGAGAATCACCGTCCCGCAGATCCGCGCCATGAAGGCCTCGCAGCGGATCGGCATGCTCACCGCCTACGATTACCCATCGGCAAAGGTCGCTGACGCCGCCGGTTCCGACATCATCCTCGTCGGCGACTCCCTCGGCATGGTCGTGCTCGGATATCCCGACACGCTCAGCGTCACCGTGGAGGACATGCTCCACCACACGCGCGCTGTCGTGCGCGGCACGTCGCACGCGCTGGTCGTCGGCGATATGCCGTACCTCTCGTATCACGTGTCGGTCGAAGAGGCCGTGCGCAACGCCGGACGCTTCATTCAGGCTGGCGCACAGACCGTGAAGATCGAGGGCGGCAAGCCGAGCCGCATCAAAGTCGTCGAGGCGATTACAGACGCCGAAATCCCCGTGATGGGGCACATCGGATTGACGCCGCAGTCCGTCAACGCGCTCGGCGGATTCAAGGTACAGGGCAAAGGGATCGACGAATCGCGCCGGCTGATCGAGGAGGCGCACGCGCTCGAACAGGCCGGCTGCTTCTCGCTCGTGCTCGAGTGCGTCCCGACCGAGCTCGCGGCGTTCATTACCGAACGGATCTCCATTCCGACGATCGGCATCGGCGCCGGTCCGCACTGCGACGGCCAGGTCCTCGTCTTCCACGACGTCCTCGGCCTCTACGACGGGCACACGCCGAAGTTCGTGCGGAAGTACGCGCATCTCGCCGACGACATGAAGGTCGCGCTGACGAAGTACATCGCCGACGTGCGCGAAGGAAAGTTCCCCGACGACAAGACCGAGTCGTTCCATTCCGGCACGCGTGAGGACCTCGAGCGGCTGTATGGCAGCGGCGGCGTGGTCGTGCCGATGAAATGATCGTCGCCTCCACGATCGAAAAAACGCAGGAGGCGATTTCGGCCGCGCGGAAACGCGGCGCCACCGTCGGCTTCATCCCGACGATGGGCTTTCTCCACGAAGGGCATCTGTCGCTGATCCGCGTCGCTCGCGAGAGCGGCGCCGCGTTCGTCGTCGTCTCGGTCTTCGTGAACCCGAAGCAATTCGGGCCGAACGAAGACTTTTCGCGCTATCCGCGCGATGAGCATCGCGATCGCGTCCTGCTCCAGC
>DASWBH010000454.1:0-1957 GCA_036390755.1 Thermoanaerobaculia bacterium | reverse complement strand
GAGATCACCGGGCCCGATGGCGGGACGATCGTGATCGTCGTCGGCTGCAGAACGACGTTACGAACTGTGGCCTCGTAGATCCCTGTGCCGACATACGGCGCGGTCGGAATCGTGGGATCGAGATAGCAGTCGTAGTGGCCGTCGCGATCGATCCCGTGATCGATGTCGCCGTCCGCCGACGCGAGGTAGAGCTTCAGCGTGCCGTCGCGCTCGTTGACGATCGTCGGATCGATCACCGAGACGCTGTAGCCGAACCCGTCGGCGAAATCGGGAATCGCGCTGCGGATCGTCCTCCCGATCATCCAGTGAACGAGATCGGCCGACGTGTAATACATGATGCTGTTCGCGACGTTCGAAGAGCTCGACCCCATCGACGTGTTCGAGGCCGTCACCGCGATGTATGTGTCGTAGCCGAGAATGTTCGTCCGCGCAATCCCGGAGATGCCGCCGTCGGCAAGACTCGGCTCACGGAAGTCGTCGAAGAGCCCGGGCAACTGGCCATCGGGACAATCGAGCCAGCTCGACTTGCTCGCGCTCCAGACCTGCGGCGTTCCCGTGATGCCCCAGTCACTGGCCGCATCGTGCGCGACCCGGAACATCAGAATCTTGATCCCGCCCGCCCCCCAATACTCGGCCGCGATGTAGAAGTACGACTTGCCGCCTTCTGCGTACTCGATCATCCGGGCGCGCGTGAGGCCTTTGAAGATCGAGCCCGGATGCTTGTCGCCCGCAGCGGGAAGACGCGCCAGCAGCGCCCCGTCGCCGGGAGCGCGCTCGCGGACGCGCCAGTTCACGCCGTCGTCGCTGACTGCCCACATGATGACGAAGTACGACCATGGATCGCTGCACGAACCGCAGCCGTTCCGCGCGTCGTGCTCGGCCGCGCAGAGATTCGGATCGTTGACCGATCCGACGAAGGCCATGTAGTAGCGCCCGCCGATGCGGACGACCGAGGGGGACGCGACGTGGCCGACGAACGTTTCCGGATGCGCCTGCAGGAATGCTGCGTCGCTCATCCAGGCGAAGCTCGTGCGATCGACGACGTTGCGGCCGGCCGACCACGTGCCGTCGCCGTTCGGCACGTGCCGTTGAATCGAGTCGCCGAAGCGCTCCTCCGACAGCACGCCGACATCGCAGTGATGCGCGAGCGCGTCGCTCACCGTGTACATGGCGATGATGTTGCCGGCGTCATCCGTGACCGGCGAGGGACCGTAAGTCCAGCCGGCGCAGTTCGACGCGGCGCTCGACGGATCGCGATCGATGATGCGCCGTCCTCCGCTCGTGATCGCCAGCTCGTCGGCGTGAACCGAGGCGGCAAAAAGAAGCGCACAGAGCAGCGCGATCCCGAATTTCCCTGTCATAATCGACGTTGACTCCACTGCATGTGCGGCGTCTTCGGCATCCTAAACCATCGCGACGCGGCGAACCTTGTCTACCTCGGCCTGTACGCGTTGCAGCATCGCGGTCAGGAGAGCGCCGGCATCGCCTCGGTCTCGAACGACTCGACGCTGTCGGAAGGCAACATCGGCGAGGCGTGCGGCTCGACGGGAGCAGGCGAACAGATTATCGCGCCGGGCACCCCGCAGATCCACGCCGAGCGCGAGATGGGCTACGTCGCCGAGATCTTCACGCACGAGCGGCTGTCGCGCCTGCCAGGCGATGCGGCGATCGGTCACGTCCGCTACTCGACCGCCGGCGGCTCGATGCTCTGCAACGCACAGCCGATCGTGGCGTCGACGAACAAGGGCCCGATCGCGATCGCCCACAACGGTAATCTCGTCAACGGCGCCGACCTCCGCCACCAGCTCGAGAACGAGGGCGCGATCTTCAACTCGATGTCGGATACCGAAGTGATCGTGCATCTGATTGCACGTTCGAAGCAGCCCGACCTCGAGCACGCGCTCGTCGATGCGCTGTCGCAGTGCCGCGGCGCGTACTCGATCGTGCTGCTCGCGCC
>DASWBH010000453.1:0-1908 GCA_036390755.1 Thermoanaerobaculia bacterium | reverse complement strand
GAACACGCAGCTGAAGAACATCCCGATCATCATCATCACCACGGAAGGCGCCGAGGAGGATCGGGAGCGGGGCCTGGCGCTGGGCGCGAATGCGTACATCTCCAAGCCCATCCAGTCCTCGCATCTGATCAAGACCGTCTCAGAGCTCCTGACGATCTGAGCAGCAGGGGAGTGCGGGCGGGACGGCCGGCGTCATTCCGAACCGCGAAGACGGTGAGGAATCTGGGCGGTGCGATCGCGCCACCGCCCAGATTCCTCGCGCTCTGCGGCGCTCGGAATGACAGGCAGCGCAGTCAGGTTCACCGTTCTTGACGCCTCCGTTACACTGAGCGCGCCACAAACATGCCTCATTTCATCACTGACTTATGCATCGGGTGCGGAGTCTGCGAGGTCAAGTGCCCCACGAACACGATCTGGGGTGAGACCAAAGGACAGTTCTACATCCACCCGGAGCGCTGCATCGACTGCTCGGTTTGCGGCATCTACTGCCCGGTCGACGCGATCCAGAACCAGCACGGCGACTTCATTCCGCGCGTGAAGCCGAAAGACATTCCGAAGGCGGAGGTCATCGACGAGCTCTGCACGGGATGCGAGTTCTGCGTCGACATCTGCCCGTTCGAGTGCATCAAGATGATCGATGCCCACGACGAGACGATCGCGAATCACTACAAGGTCGCGTTCGTCGACAAGAACAAGTGCGTGGCCTGCCGGCTTTGCGAGTCGGTGTGCGACAAGGACGCCATCGTCGTGCCGCAGGCGCCCACGCAGCTCAAGGGGTATCTGCCGGACTTCATCGTCTCTGGCACGGGTCGCTGAATGATTCGATGACGAGCAATCCAACCGACCTGCCCCGCGAGTCCCCCCGCACGATCCTCTTCCAATTCGTTGTCTTTCCGCTCGGCGTCGTGATGATCGGCGTGGCGGTGTTTCTTCTCTTCGGCAAGCTCGCGTCGAACGAGCAGTCGATTCCCGATTACCTCAACGACATCCGCAGCGGCAGCAGTCACCGGAAGTTCCAGGCTGCGTACGAGCTGTCGAAGTCGATCAAGCGCGGCGAGGCGAAGCGGTACCCCAATCTCGTCGAGCAGGTCGTCGACGTCTATCGCGCGTCGAAGAACGACGACCCGCGCATCCGGCAGTACCTCATCCTCGTCCTCGGCAAGCTCGGCGATGCGCGTGCGACGCCGGTGCTCGTCGACGCGCTGCACGATCCGGTCGTCGAGAACCGCATCTACGCTCTGATCGCGCTCGGCGAGCTGGGCGATCGGGCCGACCTTCCGGCAGTCGTCGCGGCGACAAAGGACGACGAGAAGGACGTCCGCAAGACGGCGATCTACGCGCTCGGAGAGATCGGCGACAGACGCGCGGTGCCGTTTCTGGAAGAGGCGCTGAACGACCAGATCGCCGACATCCGCTTCAACGCCGCCCTCGCGCTCTCGCGGTTCGGCGACGTGCACGCTGCGCCTGTCCTGCGCGCGATGCTCGACCGTCCGACGCTCGACCGCGTGCAAGGCATGCGGCCCGACCAGAAGGAAGAGGCGATGCTCGCCGCGATTCCTGCGTACGTGAAAATCGCCGGCAGGAACTCCACGCCGGAGTTGCAGTCATTGGCGATGAGCGACCCGAGCATGCGCGTCCGCGCGTCGGCGAAAGAAGCGCTGGCGAACCTCCGCTAAGGCACCCGGGTTCGGTGACGCCCGGTGTGCACATCAGCGTGTGCACGCGCATGGGCGTCGAGTGCACCGAACGTTTGCGCCACTGCGCGTGTTGTTGTTCTGAAACGATGCACACCGAATCTCGCGACCGGGTCCTGATGATCCTGTCGTTCCTCGCGATTCACCTCGTGTGGGGATCGACGTATCTCGCGATCCGCTATGCCGTGGAAACGATTCCGCCGCTGCTGACGGC
>DASWBH010000452.1:0-2593 GCA_036390755.1 Thermoanaerobaculia bacterium | reverse complement strand
GGTGGCGCGTTTCCGTCCCCCAGATCCTTCGCCGTCTTCGCGGCTCAGGATGACATCAATCCTCGCTCAACTTCGTGATTCCGCTCGCGCCGAGTCCTGTCTCGTAGGCGAGCTTCAGCAGCGCGTGATCCGCTTCCATCTGCAGAACCGACTGCGTGATGAAGCGCGCGTCGCACGGCAGTCCGGTGTAGTGAAGAATCTTTCTGATCTTTCCCTGATCGTTCGCCACTTCGAGGCGGATCAGGTCCGCCATCTGCCCGTCGCGATTCTGTTCGACGACGTACACGCGGTCATGAGTGGCCACGAACTCGTTCAACTCCTCGGTGAATGGCAAGGCGCGGAGCCGGAAGTAGCTCGTCTCCACGCCCGCCTCCGTCCGGAGCTGATGCCGCGATTCCTCGAGCGGAAAATCCGTCGTGCCGTAGGCGATGAATCCGATCTTCGCGCTCGCCTGGCGATCGATCACCGGCGGCGGCACGAAGCGCTTCGACGTCTCGAACTTCTTCAAGAGACGATCGACGGTGGCCTTGTAGTCGCCCGGCTTCTCGGAGTAACGCGCGTACTCATCGTGGCCGGAGCCGCGCGTGAAGTACGACGCAAACGGATGATCGGTGCCCGGCAGCGTGCGGTACGGAATGCCGTCGCCGTCGACGTCGAGGTAGCGGCCCCACTTCCCTTTCACATCCTCGAGCTGCTGCGCGGTCAGCACTTTGCCGCGGCGGATCGGCTTGTCCGGATAGACGAACGGGTCGGACATCCAGTTGTTCATGCCGAGGTCGAGGTCGGAGAGGACGAAGACGGGAGTCTGGAACATCTCCGCGAGGTCGAGCGCCTCGCTCGCGAACTCGAAACACTCGTTGACGCTCGAGGGGAAGAGCACGATGTGCTGCGTGTCGCCGTGAGACAGGTAGTAGGTCTCGAGCACGTCGCCCTGGGCGGTGCGCGTGGGCAGACCGGTCGACGGGCCGACGCGCTGGATGTCCCAGATCACGCCGGGGATCTCGGCGAAGTAGCCGAGGCCGACGAATTCGGCCATGAGCGAGATGCCGGGGCCGGCGGTGGAGGTCATCGACCGCGCGCCCGCCCATCCGGCGCCGAGCACCATTCCTACCGCCGCCAGCTCATCCTCGGCCTGCACGATCGCGAACGTCGCCTTGCCGTTTTCGTCGATGCGGTACTGCTTCATGTAGTCGATCAGCGACTCGCACAGCGACGAGGACGGCGTGATCGGATACCACGTCACGACCGTGACGCCGCCGAACATCGCGCCGATCGCCGCGGCGGCGTTGCCGTCGATGATGATCTTGCCCGCCGTCGCGTTCATCCGCTCGACGCGCCACTTGTTCTGCCGCGGCAGATTCGCCTTCGCGAACTCGATGCCCTTGTCGATCGCCTGCACGTTCGGGTCGATCGCCTTCTTCTTGCCCTTGAACTGTTTCGTGATCGCGTTGACGATCTCGTCGCGGTCGATGCCGATCAACTCCGCCACAATGCCGACGTAGATCATGTTCGCGAGCAGCTTGCGAAGACGCGCATCGCTCGTCAGTTCGTTCGCCAGCTTCGCGAACGGCACCTCGTAGAAGTTGACGTCCTTGCGCATCGCCTTGCAGTTGAGCGGCGCGTCATAGATGCAGAGCGAGCCGGGCTGCAGTGCGGCGACATCGTCGGCGGCGGTCTGCGCATTCATGCAGACCATGAGGTCGACTTCCTTCTTGCGGGCGATCCAGCCGTCTTTGTTCGCGCGGATCGTGAACCAGGTCGGCAGGCCGGCGATGTTCGAGGGGAACATGTTCTTCCCGCTGACCGGGACGCCCATCTGGAAGATCGAGCGCATCAGGACGCTATTCGAGGACTGCGATCCGGAACCGTTCACCGTGGCCACGTGAATAGTCAGATCGTTCACGCGCTCGGTCGCGGCGGCAGGCGGTTCGAGCACCGCTGAAGTGCTCAGTGCATCGGTCACGTCAGTCTCCTTCTGGTTGGAGTAGGTCGTTGTGGGACACGTGGAGCGAACATTCTTATTGCGAGGCCGGAATTGTAACGCGGTTTCAAAACGCAGGCGGCCCGCGCCGTGTTATGAAACCGTATGGCAACCGAGAGCGATCTCACACACCCGCTGAGCTGGCCCGACACGCTGGAACGTCTGCGCGACTTTCAGAGCCGGCTTCTCCTCGCCATCCACGGACTCGGCGAAACGGATCTCGGGCGCCCGGAGCGCGACGGCCGCTGGTCCATCCGCGATGTCGTCGCCCACCTCGGCGATTTCGAGATGGTCACAGGACTGCGCATCCGGTCAGCGCTGGCTGACGACCGGCCCGCGTACATGCGCCTGAACCAGGAGCGGTTCGTGGCCGCGTTGCACCAACATGACTCGTTTGCAGAATTGATTGAGGCGCTCGGATTTCATCGCCGGGCGAATGTCGCGCTCGTCGAACGGCTCTCGGACGCCGAGCTCGCGCGGGAAGGTGAGCATCCGGAGTACGGCACGCTGACCATCCGCCAAACGATGGCGCGAGTGCAGCGCCATCAGGAGAAGCACCTGCGGCAGATCGAGGCGATCAAGTCGACGCTCGGACTGCACGCCTCTGATTCG
>DASWBH010000451.1:0-4102 GCA_036390755.1 Thermoanaerobaculia bacterium | reverse complement strand
GATCGACGTCACGAAAATTTCGGTCTCGTTGTTGAGGTCGCCGTCGCGCGGATACAGGTAGGCGACTCGCGTGCCGTCCGGCGAGAACACGCCCGTGGCCTCGAACTTCGCGTTCTTCGTCAGCGCCCGCGTTGCGCCGGTCGCGACGTCGAGCACCTGGATCGTCGCGCGGTCGTTGTCGCCATACACCGGCGTCTCCTGCTTCGTGATCAGCAGCAGCTTCCCGTCCGGCGACCACGACAGCGGCGAAGGAATCGGTCCGGGCGGCTCGTACGTCGGCAGACTCCAGCCGCCGGACGTGAGCCGCTTCGCGCTCGTGCCATCCGCGTTGATCGTCCAGACATGCGACGGCATCGGCATTTCTTTGGCGAGATAGTCGAGATTGCCGACTTCGAACGCGTCCTCGTGCTTCGCGCGATCTTTCCGCTCCGGCGCCTCGTCCGCGGCCACGAACGCGAACGCAGTGCCGTCCGGCCGCCACGCGAAATGCTGGACGCCGGTCGGCGAGCTCGTCACCTTCATCGCGTCCCCGCCGCTCATTGACATCACGTAGATCTGCAGTGCCGGCTCTTTGTCCTTCGCTGCAGGTGCTTCGGCGAGAAACGCCAGGCGGTCACCCGACGGCGACCAGCGCGGCGAGCTGACGTGCTTGCGGTCGTACGTGAGCGTGCGCGGTTTCCCCGACGCCACATCGACCAGCGCGATCTCCGAATCGAACCGATCCTCGGCCACGTTCGGCCGGCTGACGACGACGGCGATCGACTTCCCGTCCGGCGAGATCTGCGGATCGGAGACGTTGACGGTCTTCATGATGTCGTCGACGTCGATCGTGCGCGCCGCGGCGGACACGGCAAGGATGAGAAAAACGGCGAGGAGGCTCTTCTTCATGAGTGCGGATTATATGGACGGAATTCGATGGCGCCGCAAGCGTTAACCCTCTTCGAATGCAGCAGTTCCGCTACAACATCCGCAACGTTGCCATCATCGCCCACGTCGATCACGGGAAGACCACGCTCGTCGACGCGCTGCTCAAGCAGGCCGGAGCGATCCGCGCCAACCAGCAGGTCGACGAGCGCGTCATGGACTCGAACGACCTCGAGCGCGAGCGCGGCATCACCATCCTCGCGAAGAACACCTCGATCCGCTACGCCGTCGACTCCCCTGACGCACTCGGCCATCCCGTGCATCACGAGGCCACGCACACCGCGTCGGGCCACGATCTGCCGGCCGATTTCATCCATCCGACGGAAGTGAAGATCAACATCGTCGACACGCCCGGCCACGCGGACTTCGGCGGCGAGGTCGAGCGCGTGCTCTCGATGGTCGACGGTGTGATCCTCCTCGTGGACGCGGCCGAAGGTCCGATGCCGCAGACCCGCTTCGTCCTTCGCAAAGCCCTCACCCTCGGACTCCTGCCGATCGTGGTGATCAACAAGATCGACCGGCCGGACGCTCGTCCCGGCGAAGTGCTCAACGAAGTGTTCGACCTGATGATCGAGCTCGGCGCATCCGACGAGCAGATCGACTTCCCGATCCTCTATGCGTCAGGCCGCGCCGGATACGTGCGCACCGCAATCGAAGACACGAACAACGACTGCCGCCCGCTCTTTGACGCCATCCTCAAGCGCATTCCGCCGCCGGCCGGCTATTCGAATGCGCCGCTGCAGCTTCTCGTCAGCGCCATCGACTACAACGATTACGTCGGCCGTCTCGGCATCGGCCGCGTGCAGCGCGGCAAGATCCGCCAGGGCACGGACGTGATCCTCATCCTGCGCGACGGCACGCACAAAAAAGGACGGGTCTCGAAGCTCACAGTCTTCGAAGGACTGAAGCGCGAGGAAGTCGAAGAGGCCTCGGCCGGCGAGATCGTCGCCATCGCCGGTTTCTCCGATGTCGAGATCGGAGAGACGTTCACCGCGGCCGACGCGCCGGAGCGGCTGGAGCCGATCGCCATCGACGAGCCGACCGTCTCGATGTTCTGGATGGTCAACGACTCTCCGTTCGCAGGGCTCGAAGGGAAATACGTTACCTCACGGAACCTGAAGGAGCGTCTCGAGCGCGAGCTGCGCAAGGATGTCGCGCTGCGCGTACGCGAGACCGATCTGCCCGATCGCTTCGAAGTCAGCGGCCGCGGCGAGCTGCACCTGTCGATCCTCGCCGAGAACATGCGCCGCGAAGGCTTCGAGTTCGCGCTGTCCCGCCCGCAAGTCATCCTCAAGCTGGTCGACGGCAAGACGCTCGAGCCGTACGAGGCGCTCGTCATCGACATCGACGAGTCGCACGTCGGCGCGATCATGGAAAAAATTCAGGAGCGCCGCGGCGAGATGACCGACATGGTCAATCCGGGCAGCGGGCGCGTGCGCATCGAATTCAAGATTCCGACACGCGGTCTGTTCGGCATCCGCACCGAGTTTCTATCCGAGACGCGCGGCACCGGCCTGCTGTACCACACGTTCCTCGAGTACGGCCCGTTCCGCGGCGAGATCGCCAGCCGCTCGCGGGGCGCACTCGTCTCGAAAGAGGGCGGCGACACGACCGCGTATGCGATCGAGCCGCTTCAGGAGCGCTCCTCGCTGTTCGTCGAGCCGGGCGTGAAGGTGTACGGCGGTCAGATCGTCGGCGAGAACTCGCGCGACGTCGACATGGTCGTGCAGGTCTGCCGGAAGAAGCACCTCACGAACATGCGCGCGTCCAGCTCCGACATCGCCATCCAGCTGACGCCCGCGCGCAAGTTGACGCTCGAGCAGTGCCTGGAGTGGATGAACGACGACGAGCTCGTGGAAGTGACGCCGGAGTCGATCCGCATCCGCAAGAAGATCCTCGACCACTCGCAGCGCGAAGCGGCCGCGAAGCGCGCGCAAAAAGCAGCGGTTACTGTTTAATCGCCGCTTACTTCAGGTACTGCCTGAACCAGTCGACATACCGATGATCGATGTCACTCTGATGCGCCGGATCTTCGGGACTATGCCCGCTGACCGGATAGGCGATGAACTTCACCGGCACGTTGTTGTCCTTGAGCGCGTGGTACATCTGGAATGACTGAGTGACCGGCACGCGCACGTCGCCCATGTCGGAGAGGATCAGCGTCGGTGTCCGGATCTTCGCCGCGTAGGTGATCGGCGACTGATCGATGTAGCGCTTCATGTTCTCGGCGACGTACGGTGATCCGCCCATCGACTCCGCGCGGCCGACGTTCGCGTCGCCGAGCGTGTACTGGTCGACGAGATTGTTGACCGCCGCGCCCGAAACGGCAGCTTTGAAGATCGGGTAGTGGCCGATCATCCATGAGGTCATGTAGCCGCCGTACGACCATCCGCCCACCGCGATCCGGTTCTCATCGACGAAGCCGCGCTTCTCCACGAGATTGATTCCGGCCATGACGTCGCGTCCCGGACCGGCGCCGGCGTCCCCGATGATCGCGCGCGTGTACACGTGGCCGAGGTTGTCGCTGCCGCGGTAGTTGGGTTGGAAGACGACCCAGTCCTGCGCCGCGAAGAGCTGCGGCAGCCACGCGAAACCGGTCGTCGTCGCCGAGCGCGGACCTCCGTGGATGTAGACGACGAGCGGGTACTTCTTCGTGGCGTCGAATCCCGGTGGCGTGACGAGCAGTCCGTCTTCCTCGAAGCCGTCGTTCTTCCACGTCATCGTCTCGACGGCGCCGAGTTGCACGGAGTCGATCCAGTCGTTGAAGTGCGTCAGCCGTCGCGGCCTGGTGTTCGCCGACTCGAGGTAGTAGAGCTCGCGCGGGCGAGCCGGCGTCGATCCGGTGAACGTGATCGCGCCGCTGCGCGAAACGCTCGGATCGATCCAGAAGCCGTTCCACGGCGTGACGTCGCCGAGGTCGAGTTTGCGCGCGGGGCCGTCGAGAGGCTGGATCCAGAACGAGACCGTCGTGCCGTCATTGGCGCCGACGAGAATCGATTTGCCGTCGGGCATCCAGACCGCGCGCATCAGGTTGCGGTCGATGTCCGCGGTCACGTCGTGGCCGGCTCCTCCGCTGACCGGCGCCATCCAGATGTGGCGATCGGCGAGCCGCTCGCCCCCGAGCGGGTGGATGTAGACGACGGAGTTGCCATCGGGTGAGAAGACGGGATGCGACTCG
>DASWBH010000450.1:0-2659 GCA_036390755.1 Thermoanaerobaculia bacterium | reverse complement strand
GGAATGCGTCGTTGGGCACGACGACCGAAGGGATGTGGCTCCCTGTCCCGACGATGACCGACCGGATCATGGAGGGAAAGTTTACTGGGGGTCAGGTCTGCAGTTTCCAGTTTTTTCTACAGGGTGGAGTTTCCTCTACGTAGGGTAGGAAAAACTGGAAACTGCAGACCTGACCCCCATCCCCCATCCCTCACTGGACCTTCTTGGTGTTGTCCTCGGGGTTGCGGTCGATCAGCTTGTTCAGCGGATCGATGCCGGCGTTCGTCGGCTTTTCCTTCACCACGAACTCGAACGTGCTCTTCGGCTGCGTGATGTGGCGTTTCTCCATCGCCAGGATGCGGTCGTCGTTTTTCTTCGACGCCAGCACGCCGATGTCGATCCAGTCGTCGAGCGGCACCTCCGTCTCATTGCCGAGGCCGTCGGCGCGCAGCTTCTTTGCTTCGACGGTGAATTTCACGCGATAGCTGCCGTTCGGAAGCTTCGTCGAGCTCACATCGGTGGTCTTGTTATCGTACAGCGTGATGGTCTCGAACAGGTCGTGCACGATCTTCGGCGCGCCGAATTGCGCGATGACGTCCGTTGTCCGGACGTACGGCGGATCCTTGAACGCCCACTGCCCGATGATGCGCCTTAGCGCGGCATTCACGTTCTCCTCGCCGATGTAGTCGCGCAGCGCGTACATGATGAGCGATCCCTTCCGGTAGTGGATGTAGGGTTGATTCTCGACCAGCATCAGGGGCATCTCGGCGACGAGCTCGCCGCCGCGGCCGCGCAGGTACGAGTTGAGCTCGTGCTGCAGGAACTTGCGCATCTTGTCGCGGCCGTACTCGTGCTCCATGACCATCAGCGCCGAGTATTGCGCCATCGTCTCGGTGATCATCGTGGCGCCCTGCACGCGCGCGCCGATGACCTGATGGGCCCACCACTGGTGCCCAACTTCGTGTGCAGTCACGTAGAAGACATAGTCGATCGCGTCCTTGTCGCGCAGATCGGCGATGAAGCCGATCGACTCGGAGAACGGAATCGTGTTCGGAAACGACTGCGCGAACCTCGCGTACCGCGGAAACTCGAGAATGCGCACCTGCTTGTGCTGATACGGCGAGAAGTTGGCGCTGTAGTAGTCGAGCGAGCGCTTCACGCCGTCGATCATCCGCTGCACGTTGTACGGATGCTTCGCGTCGTAGTAGATCTCGATGGGCACGTCGCGCCAGTGGTCGCGCTTCACCTGATAGCGCGCCGACAGATACGCCCAGAAGCCGAGGATCGGCGAGGTCGTCTTGTACCGGAAATAGCGGCGGCCGTTCGCCGTCCACTCGTTCTGCAGATACCCGGGCGCGATCGCGATCTGATCGGGCGAGGTGCTGACGGTGGTGTCGAGATTCATCCAATCCGATTCGGATGTGAGCTCGTTGAACTCGCGGGCCACCGGATCGTTGATCTTCGGGAGCCGCTGCACGGGCGCGAGGCCGTACTTCTTCCGCTTGTTGCGATCCTCGAGCTCGTTTACGCCCTGATATCCGAGGTGCGGGAAGTACGAGAAGTTGTTGATGAAGCTGCCGTTCGCAACGAGGTCGGTGTTCGACGTGCCGTTCACGAAGCCGCGATGCTCGACGCTGGCCGTGAACCGCAGCGGTAGCACGCCGCCCGGCAGCATGGGCGGATTCAGTCGATAAATCGTGTAGCCGAGGTCCGTGTCGGCCGAGCGCACGGCGGCTCCCGGAATCTCGATGTGCGAGCTCGTCACGTCGGGACTCATGCTGACGTGCAGTTCGTTGATCGGCGCATTCGTCTTGTTGACGAGCCGGTAGGAGCCGCGGATCGCGAGCGCGCGCCGCTCTGGATACAGATCGACATTCGCCTGCGCGTCGGTGATCTTCGGCATCGGCAGGAATTCGTATCGTTTGTACTTCTTCTCGAACATCGCCTGCCGCTTCTCGAGCTGATCGGTCGTCCGGTAGTGATTCAGGATGTTCGTGTTGTAGTAGATGAACGAGCCGGTGGCGACGAACGCGATCGTGAGCACGGCCGCGGCGACAGCCGGCCCGATTCCGAGGCGTCCGCGCGCGATGCGCAACCGTCGCGAGAACGCCGTGTCCGTTCCGCGGACCCACAGCAGATGCGCGCCGACGATGAGCAGTCCCGCGAACAGCATCCAATAGAGATTGAACCAGACGAGTGGCGCGACGAAGTGGCCGAAGCCGTTCATGTCCGAGTACGGAGTCGGCGGCGACTGCGCGTAGCGATAAAGGTCGTGCTCGAAGTGCAGCGCCGGCAGCACCGGCAGGCTGATGAAGTACAGCAGCATGCCGAGGAAGCCGACGTATTTGTTGTTGAGCAGAACCTGCAGGACGAACGCGAGGATCGCCACGAGCATCACCGGGATGCCGGCTTCGAGGAACAGGGCCTTGCCGTAGAGGCCCCACTCGTAGTTGTGGTAGCCCTTCGCCGTCTGCACGATGACGGTTCCAGCCATCGCGCTCGCAAGCAGGAACAACACGAGAGCGAGCAGCGCGACGAGCTTGCCGGCCCACACGGCGGAAGTCGGGACCGGCATCGCGTCGGTCACTTCATTTAATTTGAGCTGGCGTTCGCGCCAGACGATCTCGCCCGCGTAGAACGTGATGATGATCAGCGCGAAGAGCAGGAACGTGCTGGCGAT
>DASWBH010000449.1:0-1685 GCA_036390755.1 Thermoanaerobaculia bacterium | reverse complement strand
TCCGGGTTCTCGACCATCCGCCGCTTCGTCACGTAGTGCGCGTAGCTCGGCACTTCGTACAGATCGGCGATCTCTTTCCGCAGCGCGACGATCTCGTCCATGATCTCGAGGTTTCGCGGCGTGCCCCGGTTCGTGTAGGCGATGTAGTAGCGTTTCCGCGCCGTTTCATCGCGCGAATTGGTCAGGAACGGGATGTAGTCGGGATAGTCGAAGCCGACGACGACGTTCCCGTGCTCGTCGCGCGGAACGCGATCGAGCCACGCCTGCGGCAGCCCTTGGCATTCCTGCGGCGTAAACGTGACCTTGGTCGTGTTCTCGCGGATGTCCTTCGCGAACTCCTGCGCGAGCTCGGTCAACCGGTCGGAGATTTCCTTGAATCGCGTGCGGCGCTCCGGCGGAAGCGCCACGCCGCTGTCCTCGAACGCTTCGATCAGGTCCTTCTGCAGCTGCTGTTCAGCGATAGACAGCGGCTTGACGCGCCGCACGCGCTCGAACAGCGCCTCGTTCTGGAACAGCTCCGTGATGAAGCTCGACTCCTCGAGCAGCGCGTCGTCGCCGGCATCGCGGACGTCCTGATCGGGATGGACGCTGTTGAGCAGCGAGATCGGCCCGAAGGCGTCTTCGAGCTGCGTGGCCGCCCGGTCCCAGGCGTCGAGGATGTTCCGCGCGTTCGCGTCTTCGATCGCAACCGCCTCGATCTCCTTGAATCGCCCCCGCGCGTCGGCCAGCGCTCCGGCGGACGCACGCCGCAGCTCGACGGCGTCGAAGATGGGCATGAGAGTGCGTTCGGTTTCGGCGGGAGTGAGAATCTCGGTCATAACGCGGCGGCCATTCTACGCAACCGTCGGGCCCGCCGGCCGTACTCTTACCGCGGAGGCGCAATGAAAGCTCTGCTCACATTCGTGGCGACAATGGCGATCACGGCGTCGCTCACCGCAGCAACGCCCGATCAACTCTTCGCCGCCGGCCGCGCCGCGCTCGCCGAAAACGACACGGCCAAGGCGGTCGAGCTGTTCGAGCAGGCCATCAAGGCGAAGCCGAACGACGCGCAGTATCACTACTGGCTCGGTCAGGCGTACGGCCGGGAAGCGATGAGCGCCAGCATTTTCGGCAAAGCGGGTTTCGCCGGAAAATCGAAAGCCGAATTCCTGCGCGCCGTCGAGCTCGACCCGAATTATCTCGACGGCCGCTTCGGCCTCCTGGAGTTCTACCTGGAGGCGCCGGGGATCGTCGGCGGCAGCGACGAGAAAGCGCTCGAGCAGGCGCAGGAGATCCGCAAGCGCGATCCGCTCATGGGTCACAACGCGTTCGCGCGCATCTACACGAAAGAGAAGAAGCCGGAGCTCGCGCGCAAGGAGCACTACGACGCCGTCCGCGAGCAGCCCAACTCCGCGAAAGCGCATCAGGCGCTCGGCGTCTATCTGATGCTGGAGAAGGATTACAAGGATGCGCTCGCCGAGTACGAGACCGCGCTCAAGCTCGACGGTGCGTACATGCCGGCGTACTTCCAGATCGGCCACACCGCCGCACTCGCGTCGACCAACTTCGTCCGCGGCGAAGAGGCGTTGAAGAAATACCTCGGGTACAAGCCGCTCGAGAACGAGCCGTCGCTCGCGCGCGCGTGGTTCTGGCTAGGGCGGATTTACGAAGCGCAGGGGCGCAAAGCCGACGCGAAGCAGAGCTAC
>DASWBH010000448.1:0-6024 GCA_036390755.1 Thermoanaerobaculia bacterium | reverse complement strand
GTTCCACGCGGGTTCATCTTCACGTACAAGCGAGCGTTCTGATGGGGGTCAGGTCAGCACACTCCACTATTTTCTACGCGGCGTAGAAGAAACTGGAGAGTGCAGACCTGACCCCCATTCTCACTCCCGCTCGATGGTGATGCTGCCGTTCGAATTGACCAGCTCCATCCGGCAGCTGCCGCCGTTGATCGTCCCGACGACGGTCTCGTTTGACTCCGCGGTCGTGGTCATCGGGATGGAGCTGTTGATCCTGCCGAACGACGTCTTCGCGTTGACCGAGTAGCTCGCGGTTGCCGGCATCGCCACTTTGATCGACGAAAAGCTCGTCCGCAGCGACACCGGCCGGCACGCGCCGCGCGCGAGTCCGGACACGCCGATGGCGCCGTTCTGGTTCTCGATGTCGACGCGGCCGCCGGCGTTCCGCACGAACGCCGAGCCGAAGCTCGTGTGCACTTTCACATTGCCCGAGACGTCGGTGAGCTGCACGCTGCCGTTCGCGTTGTCGACGTCCGCGCTGCCGCGGATGCGCTCCGCTCTGACGCTGGCGAACCGCGTGTCGGCGTTGAAATCGCCATTGATGCCTTCGGCCTGGATGCTGCCGTTCTCGTTCTTCACGGTCAGCGGGCCGCCGACATCGCGCACCTCGACGCTGCCGAACGTCGTGGCGATGTTCGCGTTGCCGCGGATCGTCTGCGCCTGCACGCGCGAGTTCTGCCCCGCCACGGCGAGATTGCCGTGAACGTTCGTGATCGTGACCGAGGCGAACGAGTTCGTCACGGCGAGCGAGCCGCCGGTGTCTGTGACGGTGACGCTTCCGTTCGTATTCATCACGGCCACGTCCTCGTGCGCGTTCTGAATCTCGACCGATCCGAAGCGGTTCTTCACGTCGAGATTCGAGTTGATGTCGTGCGCGCGAACCGATCCGTTGGCGTTGCTGATCGTGACCGGTCCGCCGAGGTTCGTGACGTCGACAGAGCCGAACGAGTTCTCGATGCGCTGCGGTCCGCCGAGGTCGCGCAGCCGGATCGAGCCCTGGGCGTTGATGAATTCCGAGGCAGCGCGTACGCCGCTCGCCTCGATCGAGCCGAAGCTGTTCCTCACCGACACGGGCGCGTTGGCCGGCACGGTGATGTGGTAGTCGACGGAATACGAGAAGTTGCCGTGGTGCGTGGAATGCCCCGGATACTCCGTGCGCACGGTGACGCCGCGGCCGTCCTCGGCAGCGATGATGTGAATCTGCCGGCCGAAATCGGGATCGGAGGCACGGACCGTCGCGCGCACTTCGACGTCAGGGCCCGATGACGTGTCGAGAACGACGGATCCAAAGCTGTGCTCCACGGTCACGCGGCCGCCGTGAAACGTGAATCGTTTCGAGTAGTTCTCTTCGTAGCGGTTCTCGCCGTTGTCGGCGAGCCCCGCTGTCGCGCAGAGGACGACGGCCAGCGCCGCCCACCACGCTTTACTGGTTCGAAGCATGAGTTCCCTCCCGCATCACTTCCTCGAGCGTTCTCTGCTTCTCGCTGTAGACGGCCAGAAGCTGCTTGCGGAGGTTTGCGTTCTGTCGATTGCGATCGATGTTGGTCTGGCACTCGGCGATGGCGTCGTCGAGCAGCATCAGCTTTTCCTTGTAGCTGACCATCAGCGGCGACTTCGAGCGCTCCAGTTTTTCGTTTGCGACCTGTTCGAGATGGTTGATTGCGGCGATGTGCGCCTGCTCCGCGCGCTCGACTTCATCGAGAGCGCTGGCGCGCAGGATGGCCCGGTCGAACGCCGCGTCGCGCGAGCGCTGCACGGCGAACCATGCCCCGCCGCCGAGTCCGATGGTGAGGATGATCGCCGCGGCGATCCGCCACGCCGCGGCGGTGAATCGCTTCCGCTTCTCCACGGCGAGCTCGCGCTGGATGCGCGGCCAGAGCATGTCGGTCTGCCATTCGGTGTGGAGCGACTGCGCCGTGTCGCTGATGTCGTTCCACGCCGCGAACTTCTCCGCGCACGCGTCGCAAGTGCGCGCATGCTGCGCGGCCAGCTGCATTGCGAAGGTGTCGCCTTCGAGCAGGAGGTCGTCAAAGTTGCCGCAAGTGATAGTCATTTTCTTTTCCATTGTTCCTGGAGCTGTTTCTTCGTCGAGAAGAGAATCCACTTCGAATTGCCTTCGGTGATGTCGAGAATCGATGCGATCTCCGCGTGGCTGAGGCCTTCGATCTCGAAGAGCGTGAACACCGACCGGCGCTGTTCGGGCAGACGGTCGAGAAGCTTGCGCAGCGTCAGCCGCTTGGCGTCGTCGACCGTCGGTGCGGTCCGCTCGGCCGACTCCGGAACATCGTCGAGCGTCGCTTCCTCGCGGCGCCGCCGCCGCTTCCGCAGAGCGTCGTAGCAGGTGTTGATCAGGATCCGGTAGATCCACGTCGCGAACGACGCCTCGCCGGTGTACGTCGACGCCGCGCGATGGATCTTCAGAAACGTCTCCTGCACCGCGTCCTCGGCGTCTGCGACAGTGCCGAGGTGGTTGTAGGCGATGCTCTTCATGCGAGCGGAGTGATCGCGATAGATCTTTTCAAAGACCAGGGAGTCCCCTGCCGCGCAGGCCGCTGCCGTCCGGCGATCGTCGTGAGTCTCGGCGACGTCTTCTCTGGTCACGGGCTCGTGGACCGCAGAGAAGCCGCCGTGCAGCGTCGCTTCCTGCATCGGTCTGGATTGAGAGACGTCATTGATTGCAGAAAGTTAGAACCAATTCAGAGTTCATCGATCGACTTCGGCCAATCCCCATGAAGCAGGCGCGACAGCGCTCGGTCGGCGAGCAGCTTGCCGCCGGTCTGGCAGCGGGCGCAGTAGTTCGTCTCGTTCTCGGCGTAGACGATCCGCTGGACGGGCGTGCCGCAGTCGGGGCACGGCTCGTTGTATTTGCCGTGCACGGCCATTTCCGGCCGGAAGGCGGTGACTTTCTCGGGGAACTTGCCGGCGGACTCCCGCCGCAGGCGCTCGGTCCAGTCGGCGAGCGTCGTCCGCGTCGCATCGAAGAGCCGCGCGACCTCGTCGTCGGAAAGATTCGTCGTCATCTGCACCGGCGAGAGGCGCGCGCGATGGAGAATCTCGTCGGAGTACGCGTTGCCGATGCCGCTGAAGACGTGAGGATCGGTGAGAGTGCGCTTGAGCGTGTGGCGCTCGCGGCGCAGCGCCTCGCGGAACTGCTCGAGCGTCGCGTCGAAGATCTCCATTCCGCCCGGATCGAACTGCTTCAGATTTTCCTCGCCGCGGACGAGGTGCAGCGACGCGCGGCGCTTCGATCCCTGCTCGGTCAGCAGCAGGGTTCCGCTCCTGAAGTCGAACGCAGCGAGTCCCGTCTTGCCCGGAATCTTCGCTCCCGGCGCGAGCCATTTGAACCGGCCGGCGATCATCAGGTGGATGACGATGAAAAGGTGACTCTCGAGCTCGATGACGATTCTTTTGCCGATTCTGCGCAGCCCCACAACCCGTTGCCCGGCGAGCTCTTCCGGTGCAGGTGCAACAGTGCGAAGGAGAAACGGGCTGCCAAGGCGGATACGGAGGAGCTCGTCGCCGACAATGCGGTGCTCGAGGGCTTCGACATAAACGGTCACATCGGGAAGTTCCGGCATGGAAACCGCGATTATCTATTTACATGCGTTCGGCTGTGTCGTTCCTCATCGGCACCATCATCGGTGCGACGGCGATCCTGCTCTACTTGACGGAGACGGACCGCCTCGTCGCGATGGCAGCGCCACGGCCGCGCGCGCCAATGGCGGCGGCGGCGCTCGCGCCGGCCGGGCCCAGCGAGGCACTGCTCATGCCGGTCGACGGCGTTTTGCCCGGTCAGCTGAAGTCGACGTTCAACGAGAGTCGCGGCGGCGGATTCCGTACGCACCAGGCCATCGACATCCTCGCGCCGCGCGGCACTCCGGTGCGTGCAGCGGTGGCGGGCACGGTCCGGAAGCTCTTCACCAGCGCAGCCGGCGGTCTGACGATCTACGAGTTCGATCGTCCGGAAGAGCGGTGCTACTACTACGCGCATCTCGACCGGTACGCGGACGATCTGCGCGAGGGCATGACCGTCGCGCAGGGTGACGTCATCGGCTACGTCGGCACGACGGGAAACGCGCCGCCGGGCACGCCGCACCTGCACTTCGCGATCTCCATCCTTCCGCCGACGAAGGAGTGGTGGAGGGGCACGCCGATCGATCCGTATCCGCTGCTCGTGCACGCGAACAACGCCGAAGCGGCCGCTGCGGGACGCTGAAGCGCGTCAAGAGACGTGCTTGAGCGCGTCGGCGACGTCCTTCTGCGCCGCGTTCAGCTTCAAAGACGTCGTGTAGCTCTGCTTCGCGTCGGCTTTGCGTCCCTGCGCTTCGTAAATTCGCCCTAACCAGAACCACGCGCGCGAGAGCGACGGCTCGTTCTCGAGCGGCTTGTACGCGAGGTATTTCTTCAACGCCTCTTCGCCGCGGACGAAGTTGGTCGACGCGAGCGCGGCGGTGTGGCCGATCTGGAAGTACGCCGGCATGTACGCACCGTCGAGCTTGAGCGCGGTCTCGTACTCGGCCAGCGCATCCTTGTAATCCTTCTCCAGCATCAGATAGACGCCGAGCGCCTGATGCGCTTTCGCGGAGTTGGGCTGCTCGCGGATGGCGTCGTAGTGCTCCTTGCGCGCGAGCTCCGGCTTCTTCTCTTTCGTGTAGATGCGCGCGAATGCGTTGTGACCCATGAGCGGGTCGCGTTTGCGGATCTCCTGCGCCTGCTCGACCGCTTTCTCGTCGCTGCCGCCGACGATCCCCGGCGCCTGCAGGTAGAACTCCAGGAGGCCGAAGCGGCTGTCGAGATAATTCGGGTCGAGCTCGACGGCGCGCAGGAGCTCGGCTTTCGATTTTCCGGCGAAACCCGCTTTGCCGAAAATGCTGGCGCTCATCGCTTCCCGGCCGTACGCCTGCCCCAGGAAGTAGTGGTACTGCGCGTCGTTCGGCTTGGCCTTGACGGCCTGCTCGAGCAGGTCGACCGCCTTGGCCAAATCGTTATCGGCGAGCGCCGCGCGGCCGGCTGCGAAGAGTTGATCGGGCGTTGCTGCGGTGAGCGCCGCCGTGATCGCCATTGTCGCCACGAATATGAGCAGAGACTTCATTGCACCTCCGGGTTCGGGGTTCGGGTCCTTAAGAGTACGACTCCCGGGCCCGACGGTTGCGTAGAATGACCGCGCCTTATGACCGAGATTCTCACTTCCGCCGAAACCGAACGCACTCTCATGCCCATCTTCGACGCCGCCGAGCTGCGGCGGGCCTCCACCGGAGCGCTGGCCGAGGCGCGGGGGCGGTTCAAGGAGATCGAGGCGGTTGCGATCGAAGACGCGAACGCGCGGAACATCCTCGACGCCTGGGACCGGGCGGCCACGCAGCTCGAAGACGCCTTCGGGCCGATCTCGCTGCTGAACAGCGTCCATCCCGATCAGGACGTCCGCGATGCCGGCGACGACGCGCTGCTCGAGGAGTCGAGCTTCATCACGGAGCTGTTCCAGAACGAGGCGCTGTTCGAGCGCGTGCGGCGCGTCAAGCCGTTGTCTGTCGCCGAACAGCAGCTGCAGAAGGACCTGATCGAAGCGTTCGAGGACAGCGGCGTGGCGCTTCCGCCGGAGCGCCGCACGCGATTCAAGGAAATCTCCGACCGGTTGACCGAGCTCGCGCAGGAATTCGCGAAGGATATCCGCGAGAACACGACCAAGATCACGTTTACGCCGCAGGAATGCCAAGGCCTGCCGCAGGCGTGGCTCGATCGCGTTCCGCGCGACGAGCACGGGAACGTCGTCGTCGGCTTCGACTATCCCGACTACATCCCGTTCCTGACCAATTCGCGCGATGAAACGGCGCGGAAACGCTACTACACCGCCTACACGAACCGGGGCACGCCGCGAAACCTCGAGATCATGGACGAGATCGTCGCGCTGCGGAAAGAGATCGCCGATCTGTACGAAGTGCCGAGCTACGCGCACTACGTGACGAAGCGGCGGATGGTCGAGAACCCGGA
>DASWBH010000447.1:0-16408 GCA_036390755.1 Thermoanaerobaculia bacterium | reverse complement strand
CGGCGGCGGCAACCGGCGGTAGGCCCGCTATCGAACGCCCTCTCCCCGCTGCGCGGGGCGAGGGCTTTCTTGAGAGTCAGCGCGTTCTCCACCGGGTAGTAGCGTCCGCGCCAGTGCTTGTAGCTGTAGCCGGATGTGCCGATGCGGATCTCTGCCATTACAAAAAAAAGGCGGCACATTGCGTGCCGCCTCGGGGATCAGTGTGTATGAGGATTCTTACTGCTGATTCGGCGTCGTTGTTGTCGTTCCGCTGTTGCTGTTCGTGTTCGACGATCCTGCGGTCATAGGTGTGCGGCGCAGACCGATCGCGCCGAGGAACCGCTGGAACGTTGACGGCGAAGAATTCGTCATGACGCGAGTGCCGTTCGCGGTCTCAACATGGACAGCCGCAGTGGCGGTCGACGCGCGAGTCGTACCGGCGGTGATCGGACGGCGCGCGATCGACGCTCGCGACGCGGTCACCGGGCGATCGACGCCAACCGTTGCGCTGGCCGTGGTGTTCGTCAGGGCCGCGGTGGCGTTGTTCGTCATCGGTGTGGCGGTCGTGTTGCTCGACGGCGATGCAACGCCAACCGTCGCGCCCGAACCCGTCGTGCCGGCGACTGTGGTCGCCGCCGTGTTCGTGCGGGGCGTGCTTGCCGTGAATCCGTTCGTCAGGCTCGGCGTGCTTCCGCCGGCGTTCATCGCCGCGACTGCAGCGTTGGCCTGAGGCGTCGCGCCGATGGTGGTGAGAATCGGCGTCGCCGTCGCGTTGCTCGATGCTGCCGGCGCGACTGTGAGCGCGCCCGTGGCGGTCGTCATTCCGGTCGCGGTCGTATTGCTCATGCCAGTCGTGCCGACGTTCGCGACACCGTTCGCAATTGCGCCCGTCGTCGCGCCGCTTGCCGCAGCAGGCGCTGCAACGACACCTGACGTGATGCCGGCGGTGCCGGCGGGAAGAGCGGCAACCGTTGCGCCGCCCACACCCTCGCCTGCGCCGCTAACGATCGCCGGCGTCGGGGGGGAGCTGATGGACGAATTCACCGTCACCTGCGGATTCGCATAGGCCGACGGCGGGATGAACTGCCCGGTCTGCTGCTGCATGCTCAGCATCGTCGCATTCGGATTGTCATTGGGTGCGGCCTGCCCGAGATACCTGCCGCGGTAGGCCTGGTCGGCTTTGAGCGTGGCGATCGCGTCGTCCCCCGCGGAGAATCCCGCAGCAGGCGACGACGAGATCATCGTCATCGGAGTGCCGCCGTTTGACGGCGTGGTGCCGGATAACGAGCCCGGCGTCGAAGTCGCGTTGGGAGCCACGGAACCGGCCGCCGGTGCGCTCATCGCGGGTTCGCCGTTTCCGGGCATTTTGTTGGTCGAGCAGCCGAACGCTGCCAGGGAACCAGCGAGCGCCAGGGCGGCGACGATTCGCAGGCCGTTTCGCTCACTCTTGTGTGTCGTTTCAGATGTCTTGCGCATACTCAGATCTCCTTCAATGTGACGCAAGCTGCTGTTGGTTATTTAGAGCAAGGCCTATGCCCTGAATTGGCCCGGATTGCACAAGCTCCAGTGCATAGCAGTCGCAGGACTTAGGGCGCAGCGGGTACAGCCATTGCTATCGCATTCCTCGCCAAAAAGGAGGTAGACCCGATGAATCGGAAATTTGCGGTCCTGGCCTCAGTCCTCGTCCTCTTTGCGATGGCTTGCGGATCGATGAACCGCGCCACGCCGAAACAGTGGGACGACAAGGTCATCGAAGCCGACGTTCGCGGCAAGATCGCCGAAAGCGTTCCCAGCAAGACCTTCGCGGTCGAAGTGAAGGTCAATCATCAGGTCGTCACGCTGAGCGGCCATGCCGCAAACGAAGACGATCGCCGCAAGATCGGAGCAGCGGCGCAGAGCGTCAACGGCGTCACGACGGTCATCAACAACATCACCGTCCAGCCATAGCGGCAACGCAGCCGCTAAGTAGCACCTCGCCTGTTCTGGTCACGCCGCGTGAAGGTTCTCGTCACCGGCGGAAGCGGAGTGATCGGAGCAGGCGTCATTCCCGAGTTGCTCCGGTGTGCACACTCTGTGCGGATGTTCTCGCCGCGCCAACGGGTGCCGATCAGCGCCGTCGGAACGTCCGTTGTAGCGCTGACCGCGCGGCCCAGTAGCCGCACATGCCGTGCACGCCGCCGCCCGGCGGAGTCGAACTCGATCCGATGTAAAGCCGCTCGTTCGGCGTCGCGTATGGATCGAGCTTCGGGAACGGTCGGGTCAGGAACTGCTTCAGGTTGTTCGCGCCGCCGGCGATGTCGCCCCCGACCAGATTCGCGTCGTGCGACTGGTACTGCTCCGTGTTCATCGTGTGACGCGCGAGGATCAGATCGCGAAATCCGGGCGCGAATCGCTCGACCTGACGCTCGATCGCGCCGGTCATGTCCGTCGTCGAGCCGTTCGGCACGTGGCAATACGCCCAACCCGTCTGTTTTCCGACCGGCGCGCGCGAGGAGTCGAACAGGCTCTGCTGCGCGACGAGGACGAACGGCTTGTCGATCGCGCCGCCTTTCCACAGCGCGCGTTCGTGCGCGGCGATTTCGTCGATGGTGCCCGCGACATGGACAGTCGCGGCGCGACGGCACTCCGCCGCTTTCCACGGAATCGGTCCGTTCAGCGCCCAGTCCACCTTGAACACGCCCGGTCCGTAGCGAAATCGCCGCAAGCGACGGACATAGCGCGAGGGCAGTGCGTCGCCGGCGATGTCGGCGAGCTGCCGCGGCGTCACGTCGAAGATCACCGCGCGAGACGAAGGCACATCGCGCATGGAGCGAATTGGACGGCCTGTTGCGATCTCGCCGCCGAGCGACTGCAGTTGCGCGGCGAGCGCGCGAATGATTGCGACCGACCCGCCGCGCGCAGCCGGCCAGCCGGTCGCGTGTCCGGCGAGGATCAGCGCGAGCCCGAACGATGCGGACGCAACGTCCTCGAGCGGCAGGAATGAGTGCGCCGCACATCCTGCGAACAGCGCGCGCGCACGTTCGGTCCGGAATCGCTTCGCAACCGACAAGGCCGGGCGCAGCGCGTAGAAACCGAAGCGGGCCATCAGCAGCGGATGCCGCGGCGCGATGCGAATCGGCCGCAGGATCTCGTCGAACAGCGCCTCGGAGTGGCGGACGAACGGCGCCATGAGCGACCGCCAGGCCTGGCCGTCTGCGCCAAGCGCGCGAGCCGTGTCGTCGAGCGACTGCTCGAGCGTGCCGGCGGTCCCGTCATCGAGCGGATGAGCGATCGCGATCGGCGAGAACGCCCACTCGAGTCCGTTCTCCGCGAGCGGCAGCTTGCGCATGAAAGGCGAAACGAGGCTCATCGGATGAATCGCCGAGCAGACGTCGTGACGAAAACCCGGCAGCGTCAGCTCTTCCGTTCGCGCGCCGCCGCCGATCGACTCCTGCGCTTCGAGCACGAGGACGGACAAGCCGGCCTCTGCCAGCTCGATCGCCGCGGCCAGCCCGTTCGGCCCCGCGCCGACGACCACTGCATCGTACTGACTCGATTTCGGCACTGAGCGTCGCGCTTCACGCGATGTGCCACGCGGCACTTCACGCTCCGACAGTTATTCAAAGTGGGCTCCAAACGAGCCCACTTTTTTTGTCCCCGGGGGTAGGGATTTCCGCGCGGCCGTCACTCCTAGTCCGGATCATTTTCTCAATGAAGCTCATAGCGGCAAACGCAGCTCATCCCGAAGCGGCGTCGAACGACGTCGAAACGATCGTCGTTTCGCCCGCACAGCTCCGCTACCTCGGCCGCATCGCGCACGAGATGAACCCCGACATGCCGATGGCGTTCGGCGGAGCGCACGTCATCCGCGCGCTCCTGGAACGCTTCGAAGAGTCGGGCATCGATCTCACTGCAGCAACCAGTGAGGAAGAGCTCACGCACATCGCCGCGCGCGGTCTACGCCGGCACCGCCGGAACCGTCAGACCCGCTGCTAACGCACCACTTTGGGGCGCGGCCTCGGCGCGGCGACCAGCAAATCCACGAGCGTATCGATCGAATCAGCCTGCGACAGGTCCACTCCGCTCTGGAACGCGGCCTCGATCAGGCCGCGGATCAGTTCCGCGCGGCTGATGGCCTTTCCATGCTTGAGCCGGATGTCGATGGCGAGCCGATCGAGGTACGCTACATGTCGGTCGAGCAGGACGACGGTGATCTTCGCCCATGGCTCGGTATGCACAATAGGACGTCCACGATTGCTTTTGACAGGACTCACACGCACTCCTAGATGATTGAATTGTCCCGGTCCGCGGAGTTTACTTCCTTCCCCACAGCAAGTCTATTCTTCCGTATCTCAGCAAAACACGGGGTCGGTCGGCTTCGCGGCTCGTGACACAGGAAGGATCGCCGCCCTTCCGTCAGCAGCACGTGAGTCGCCGCATGAGAATGGTGGGAATTCCTTCCTGAAAGGTTGCTCGATCAGACCGTGGTTCAGAACGCCTTGAGGATGTTCGCCGCGTCCTCCCCGATCGCGTTCAGGTTCCGCTGCATCAATTCCTGGTAATTGCCTCCCATCATGCCCGCTCCCGAGCGGCGTTCCTGCGCGAACCTGGCGAGCACCTGCTTCGTTTTCGCGTCGACGATCTCGGCCTCGATCTTCGCGCGCGCCGCGCCGGCGCCGAATCCCGCCCAGTAGCGCGCCGCTTTCGAGCCGGGATCCATCGTAACGACCTTGCCGCGAATCAGCAGAGTGCCGCTCGACTTCGAGCCGTTCTCGGCGATCGAGACCTTCTGATCGACGTTCCCGCGCAGTCCCTGCACGAACCCTTCGGTCGCGCTGCCGAGGACCTTCTTCACGGGCTCATAGGTGTTGTCATCCTTGTCCGGCATCTTCACGCCTTCGGTGTCGAACGGCTGGACGACGATGTTCTTGTAGTCAGATGTCTTGAACTTCCTGACGATCTCCAGCTCGTCGATGTCCGGGCCCCAGTTTCTGTAAGTGCCCGGCTCGGTCGTGGCGGGTGTTTTCTTCCCGCGCGCGAGCGACGGCAGCGCAGCGGCAGCGACCAACAGCAATGAAGCGACAAACACGCGTTTGCGCATCGATTCCTCCCGTGCCGGTTGTGAGGGCGGAATGATATCGCGTCAGCGCGCGGTCTCGGAGCCTGTCGGCGCGAAGCTTTCGCCTTTCATTTCGAGTCCATCGGCGCGTCCATCACGAGGTCCGCTTCGCCGTGCAATTCGTCCGGCGCGCGCGCGTCGAGAACTCGCCGCAGAACCGGCGGCGTCACGAATGTCGTGATGATGACCATCAGCGCGACCGCGCTGTACAGACCGCCGCTGAGCAGCTTCGTCGAGAGTCCGATCTGCGCGAAGATCAGTCCGACCTCGCCGCGCGGGATCATTCCGACTCCGATCACAATGCGCCGCAGACTGCGCTGCATCACGACGAATCCCGCCGCGACCTTGCCGATGATTCCGATCGCTGTCAGCGCCAGCCCGACCATGAGGAACTGCCGCGTTCCGCTGTCGAACGGATTCAAAGACTTCAGATCGATCGCAGCGCCGACCACGATGAAAAAGATCGGGACGAAGAACTGCGCGACGTCGTGGACCTCGCGCTCGATCTGCTTCCCTTTCTTCGTCCGAGCGAGCACCAGTCCCGCAGCGAACGAGCCGATGATCACGGCCGACCCGATTCGCACGGCGATGTACGCGAGCAGAAACGCGAAGACGACCGACGCGAAGAAGAGCCCGCGCGCGATGTCGATTCGCTCGATCACCCGAATCAGATAGGGGGCGAGATACGAGCCGATCAGGATCGCCACGAGCACGAAGCCGAACGCGACGACCACCATCCGCCCGACGCCGAGAAACGTTAGCTCGCCGCCTTCTGCCACGGTGCTGACGATCGTCAGGATGACGAGTCCGATGATGTCGTCGACCACCGCCGCACCGAGAATGACCTGCGATTCCGGATCGCGCAGATGGCCGAGATCGGAGAGCACGCGCGCCGTGATGCCGACCGACGTCGCCGTCAGCGATGCGCCGAGGAACACCGCCACCATGAAGCGGAATCCGAGGAGGTGACCGAACGCGACGCCGCCGGCGAATGGAAGTGCGACTCCGGCCAGCGCGACCGCCGTGGCCGATCCGCCCACCGCGATCAGTTTCTTCAGATCGGTTTCCAGTCCGATCAGAAAGAGCAGCAGGATGACGCCGAGCTCCGACAACAGATGGATCGTCGGATCGTGCGGATCGACGACGCGCAGGCCGGACTCGCCGACGATCACGCCGCCGATCAGCTCGCCGAGCACGGCCGGCTGGCCGAGCCGCTCGGCGATTTCGCCGCAGAGTTTCGCCGCGACGAAGATGGCGATGAGGGCGAGAAGAAACTCGGCCGTGGTCACTCGAGAGCGACCCGGTCGTACTCGGAGAGGCGCCGGATGTTCGCGCTGATAACGCCGTCTTCGCGTGGCGGGTTGAACATGCTCCGGAACTTCGCGCCCCAGACGATCTCGTTACCTTTGTACGACGAGCGCGTGTGCACGATCTGCGAGAAGGTCTCGTCGAAACCGTTCAGCATGACCAGCACTTCCGCTTCGCAGCTGCGGAATTCCGTTTCCGCCTCGCGGTAGAAAGGGCTCTTCTCATCGATCGGATGAACGATCGTCCAGGCGAGCGGGAAGAACACGACCGACGGACGCTCGAGCGAGAGCGGGATGAACTCGCGATCGGCCGTGCCGCCGCTCTTGCGACGGCTCAGCATCACCGTCGCTTCGAGATTCACGATCTGGCTGCTCCGCTGATTCACGATCCGGAACATGAGCGCGGTGCTGTCGCGATACGGCGCGATGATCGCGTTGCGGCTGAAGAGAATGCGTGCGGTCGGCCGCGCGAAACGCGCGAAGCCGATGCCACCGATCGTGGCGAAGCCGAGCAGGCCGACGAGCGACTCGATCGTGACGACGATGTTCGCCGCGAAATTCGCCGGTGAGATCGAGCCGTAGCCGATCGTCGCCAGCGTGTGCACGCTGAAGAAAAACGCCGTCGCGAAACGCAGCGGCATCGGCTCGCCGCCGAAGCCGGTCAGCGCATGCGCGCCGCACGCGACGTAGAGCACGCCGAAAACGGCATTCGCGCCGATGTACAGCACCGCGACATAGGCGATGAACTTCGGCCAGCTGATGGTCAGCAGGTAGTGATAGGCCGAGAGCCTTTCCCAGAATCCGAGGCCTTCGCGACGAACGTTGAAGGTGCCGTCCCGGTTCAGGAAGCGCTGACGGCTCTCCCGCGCGACGACCGACCCGAAGCCGAGGTCGGCGTTCGGATCATCCGGCCGTGAGACACCCGCCGTCGGGCGGCGATCGTCGAGTGCGGACATGCTTCGGTATCGTAGCGAAAAGTCATTCTGAGCGCCCCCTCCTAGATTCTTCGCCGTCTTCGCGGCTCAGAATGACTTTGCGCCCAAACGAAAAGCGGCGGCCGAAGCCGCCGCCTTTCACGCCTCACAACTTCGGGGATCAGTCGTTGTGACTGCTGTCTTTCACTTCGATGCGGGTGGCGTTCAGCGTGTGAGCATCGGTGCTCGTGCCTTGTGCATCGATGCGATCGCCCATTTTGATATCGGAGAGGCTGAGCGTATTGCCGTCCTTGCGGATGACGGTGTTCGCGTCCGTGTTGACGGTGACATCACCGCTGCGCGTACCGACGGTGAGCGCATTGCCGTTGATCGCGGAGACCGTGCCCTCGACTTCCATTTCCGCGGGCTCGTTCTCGTTTTCGTTCTCGACATTCACCTGCGTCGCAGTGAGAACGTTGTTGACCATCGACGCCTTGACTTCGACCACATCACCCTTCTTGAGATCGGCGGCGGTGATCATCTGATTGCCCTTGCGAATGACCGTCGTCGGGGTGAGCATGACGTCGACGTTGGTGCCGCCGCCGGCCGGCGTGATCGTGAGCGTGTTGCCGGCGACTCCGGCAACCGTGCCGTTGATCTCCTGCTGCTGCTTCTGATCGTTGTCCTCGTTCTCGACGTTGACCTGCGAAGCGGTGAGGGTGTTATTCACCATCGAGGCCTTCACTTCGACCACGTCACCCTTCTTCAGATCGGCGGCGGTGATCGTCTGGTTGCCTTTCCGGATCATCGTCGTCGGCGTCAGCGTGATGTCGACGTTGCTTCCGCCGCCGGCCGGCGTGACGGTGAGCGTCGTACCGTTCACGGCTGCAACCGTGCCCTTGATCTCCTGCTGCTGGTTGTTGTGCTCGTCCTCGTTCTCCGGCTCCTGCACGTTGACCTGAAGAGCCGTGAGAACGTTGTTTTTCATGACCGCCTTGACGTGCACGCGGTCGCCCTTCTTCAAGTCCGTCAGGGCGAGCGTCTTATCTTCGCCGCGGATCAGCGTCGAACTATCGATGGCGACCTGCACGGAGTTCTTGTGTGAGTCGATGACGGTGATCGAATCGGCGGCCACAGAGTCGATGACGCCTTCGATCTGCGTCGACTTCTGCGGATCCTGCGCAGAGGCGCCGCGATGCTTCGAGCTTCCGCCGTGACTGTTCAGCTCGATATTCATGGAGTTCGACGTGACGGGCATCCGCGCGTTGATTCCGTCGGCGCGCTGGAACGACAGCTCGGCCTTATCGGGGACGCCTACGAAGGTGAAGCGGCCGTCGGCGGAGAGAGTCGCGGACATGCCGGTTCCGATGACGGAAACGGCCACGCCTGCGGGACTGCTGTTCGTCATGTCGCTTGCCATGACGACCTGACCGGAGACAACACGCTGACCGTAGCTGCCTGTCAGCGATGACTCGTGTTTGTTACATGACACGAGCAGGGCGAGAGCGGCGACGGCGAGAATGGAGAACTTTGTACGCATCTGTCTTTTCCTCCAAAAACAAAAAGGGAGGCGTGAGGTACGCCTCCCTGGGGTCACTCCTGTGACTTCGCGGAGATTCTCCATGCTGATATCACATGAGAGTGTGATCCAGATCACATTCTTGGGAGATTACGCAAAGTTTCTCGTGTAAAAGGAAGAGCCTGCAGCGGTTCGCGGCGGCTCTCTCCATTAAGATGGAAACCGGATGAACACGAACGCTCTTCGCCGGCCGTTCCCACTCTTCGCGCTGACATCTGCCGTCATCGCCGCGACGTGCATCGCGCTCGTCCGATCGAGTCTGTTTCTGCGGAACCCCGACGTCGCTGCGTGGGGCGCCACATTCGACCTGACGCTTAGCATTCCGCTGCTCTACTACTTCATCGTCGTTCGCAGCGGCTCGGCGCGAGCGATCACGATCGCGCCGGTGTTCGCGATCGGCGCCGCCGTCGCCGGCCTCGCGCTTCCGCACGGCTACCACCAGATGCTGCACGACCTCAGGTTCGCGGTTGCGCCGCTCGAAGTCGTCACGATCGTGCTGCTGGTGCAGCGCGTCGCCGCGATGCGGAAGGCGGAGCGTTCAGGCGATCCGTTCGCGCGCATCGAGGCCGCCGCCGCGCAAATCTTCGGAACGAGCCGCGCTGCGTCCTTCGTCGCCGCCGAGCTCTCGATCGTCTGGGCTGCGCTCCTCGGCTGGAAACGCCAGGCCGACGTCCCGCCGGGAGCGCGCAGCTTCACCGTTCATCAGAACAGCGGATGGGGCGCGATCGTCGCGGTATTCATCGGCATCATCGCCGCGGAATCCGTCGGCCTGCACCTGATCGTGCAAATGTGGAGCAGGACGGCCGCCTGGATCCTCACCTGCCTCGATCTCTACGGCATCCTCTGGCTCCTCGGCGACATGAACGCGCTGAGGCTCCGTCCATCGCTCGTCACCGATGATGCGCTGCGGATCCGCTACGGATTGCGATGGAGCGTGGACGTGCCGCGCGAGTCAGTCGCGGCGATCCGGCGCACCACGGGTGAAAGCGACTGGAAGCGTCCCGGCGTGCTGAAGGTCGCGATGATCGACGATCCGCAATGGATGATCGAGCTCCGCGAGCCGCTCGTCGCGCACGGTCTCGCCGGATGGCGGAAGACCGTGACGGCGATCGCGATTCGTCCGGATGACGACAGCGCGCTGCTCGAGCTCCGTCAGATCTGATCAGCGCCGCGCGATGCGCGTCCTGCCGGCCGGCGCCTGCACGCGTAACGCGCCGGTGAGCGTCGCTTCGGCGGTACCGCTGTTCACCAGGATGACGGCGGAGCCACCCGGAGCGTCGGGCGCAATCGCGAACGTCGCGTAGACGTAATTGCCGGCGTAACGGAAGTCGGACGTGCGATGGAATCCAGGATTCAGCACCTGGAACGTCGTCATGCCGCTCGTGATGCCGTCGCCCGCGAGCGCGACATTGATCGACTGCCCGGAGAGAACCGTCGGCGCGGTCGAGGTGAGATTGAACTGATCGTCGTCAGGCGGCGAGACTCCGACCCAGCGCGGATTCAACTGAACGGGCGCGCCGGCAGTGTTGACCACCAGGTTGCCGTAGATCTTGCCGCTCTCGACGTGAATCGTTCCGCTTTCGCAGAAATGCGTGGGAAACGATGTCGTCTTCGCGGAGCGCCAGATGCCGGCAAGATTTCGCGAGTCGACGGGACCATCGAGCGGTTCCGCGTAGAGCCGGTAATCGCCCGAAGGCAGCGCTTGCAGCGTGAACGCGCCGGTCGAATCGCTCAGACCCGTGGCAACGGGCTCGCCGTTGTCGTTCATGGCGACGACCTGCGCCGCAAATACGCCGCCGTCATCTCCAACGACGCGTCCGCTCAGTACGCCGCCCATCAGCGTCGGATCGATCTTCGGATAGATGTTCGCGATGGCGTTCCGGTCGTCGCTGTCGAGCGTCGGCGCATCGGTGCCGCGCGGCACATAAGGAAACATGATCGACGACAGCACGGCCGAATGATCGAGTCCAAGGAGGTGGCCGATCTCGTGGGTGACGGCCTGCTGCATGTTGTAGTCGCTCGTCACGAGCGACGCGTCGATCATGATGTCGGCTTCGGTGAGGTGGCCGCTGTTGTCGTACCAGTTCGTCGTCATCGCAATCGCGTTCTGATCCTTGAACAGATCGTCAGCGAGCGTGATCGTGTTCTTGCCGTCGTTGCCGGCTTTGAGTCCACTGGCGACTCCGAGCGAACGAAAGCTGATGTTGGTCTCCGGCGCATTCGTCCACGCGGCGAACGCGTGGTCGATCGCCGTCGCAGCGTTCGGCAGCGACGTCATCACGCGGCTGTCGACCTGATACGGAATCGGGAACGCGGTGCTCGGCCACTCGACCGGAAGGACCTTGTCGCCGATCGTGTAGGTCAGTCGCGCCGACGCGAAGAGCGGAAGCGACACGAGCGCCGTGAGAGCGAAAAAAAGAGCCGACGATCTGGGGAACATGGCTGACCTGCTTTTCTGCAACCGGGGTGCCATGCAAATAATACCACGGCCACCGGTATAAATGCCGCTGGTCCAGCCGGTTAGTATGCCGCGACCAGGTCGATTTCCACCTGCGCGCCACGAGGGAGCTGGGACACGCCGACGGTGGTCCGCGCCGGCTTGTGATCGCCGAAATACTCGGCGTAGATCGAGTTCAGCGTCTGGAAATTGCCGAGGTCGGTGAGGTAGACGGTGGCTTTGACGACGCGGTTGAAGTCGGTGTGCGCCTCGCGCAGAACGGCTTTCAGATTCTCGAAGACTCGCCTCGCCTGGGCGGCGAAATCACCGTCGACGAGATTGCCCGACGCGGGATCGAGCGGGATCTGACCCGACGTGAAAAGAAAGTCGTTCGCCTTCACCGCCTGCGAGTAAGGTCCGATTGCTTTCGGTGCATTGGCCGTCGCAACGAAGTCCATCTCTGATCGTCCTCTCGGAGGCGGAGTATAACGACGTATCGCTATAATCGCGGAACGGATGAGTAATTACCCCGGGAACCTTTCCCTCGCCTCCGCTGTCAAAGAGAAAGTCAATTCGACGTTCCTGCAGACCCTCGAGTTGTACCGCCGCGGCAGTACCGAGGACGTCATTGCCGGCTGCACGCTGATCCTGCAGATGGATCCGCTGTACGACCCGGCCAAGAAGCTTCTGGAAAAGATCAGGAACCCGGCCTCGCGCGTCGACGTGGCCACGCTCATGCCCGGCCCGTCCGCCGACGAATCGCTTGGCGAGGCTCGGGCGGCGATGGCCTCGCGCGATTTCGAACGGGTCATCCAGATCACGAGCGGGATCCTGACCAACGATCTGATGAATGAGGACGCGCGCGTCCTCGCCGATGAAGCGCGAGAGAAGATCGAAGCCGGACCCTTCATCGATCAGTTCGTGCGCCGGTGCGAGCAGAGCATCAACAACGGCAATCTCGCAGCGGCCCGCGGCGATCTCGAGAAGGCACGCGCACTCGACGCGTCGCATCCCGGCATCGCGCGCATCGAGAAAATGATTGCCGCGAAGGAAGCGGCCCCGCCGGGGGCGCCTGCTGCGCCTGCGGCGCCTGCCGCTGCATCGAGTACCTTCGTCGTCGAAACGCCGGCAGGGCCCACCGGACGCTCGACCGCCCAGGCGAGCGACTTCGGCTTCACGTTCGAAGAAGACAAGCCCGCGGACAACAAGCCTTCTTCGTTCGCAAACTTCTCGTTCGATACTCCGGCGGCACCATCAGGCACCTCGCCGTTCAGCAGCGGCTTCTCGTTCGATACTCCGGCCGCGAATCCTTCCGCGACGCCGGGGTTCAGCTTCGACGCGCCGGCGAAAGGTTCCGGAAGCGAATTCGATTTCTCCACCGCGTCGATCGAGACGAGTCCCGACGATCAGAAGAAGATCGATCAATACCTCGCCGACGGCGACAAGGCATTCGAGACCGGCAATTACCAGAATGCCATCGATCTCTGGTCGCGCATCTTTCTGATCGACGTCACGAACGAAGCTGCGTCCGACCGCATCGAGCGCGCGAAGGCGAAGCGCCGGGAGATCGAGCAGCACATCGAGACGACGCTGGCCGCGGCCATTCAGGCATTCGAGCGCAAAGACTTCGCCAGCGCGCGCGCAGGACTCACCGACGTCCTGAAGAGCGATCCGACGAACGTCATGGCGCAGGACTACATGGAGCGCCTCAAAGGCGTCACCGCACCGCCGGCGCCGGTGTTTACGCCGCCGGCGGAGCCGGCGTATCCGAAGTCGGTGCTCGAGGACGACATACCCGAGGGCGACATCTACGCCGGGCCGATCATCGAGCCGGCCACTTCGTCGCGAGCCCCCTCGGTCGCAAGACCCGCACCTCGGCCGGTGGAGACTGGGCGTCGTCCCCTCGCCCTCATCGCCGCCGTGATCGCGGTCGTGGTGATCGCCGGCGGCTGGTTCGTCTGGTCGAAGTTCATCTCCCAGCCGAAAACCGATCCGGCAGCGGCGCGGGCGTTGCTCGACAAGGCCACCGAGTATTCGCAGCAGGGGAAGTACGACCTGGCGATTTCGACGCTTCAGGACATCAAGCCGGGCGACGCGCAGTACGACAAGGCGCTCGTGATGATCGCCGACGTGCAGCAGAAGAAGGCCCGCGCGTCGCAGCTGATCGATGGCCGCCCCGCCGGCGCTTTCTACGACGAGAACATGAACGCCGGCCGCACTGCGTTCGCGGCGCATGACTACGTCACGGCCAAGAAGAATTTCGAGCAAGCCATGCGCGTGAAGCCGCTACCGCCAGATGTCAAACCGTCGTACGACATCGCGGCGCAGCAAGTCTCGAAGCTCGACAACGCGCGGACGCTGTTCGCCGAACGCAAGTACCTGGACGCGATCACGAGCCTGCAGTCGCTGCAGCAGCAGGATCCGCAGAACCCGAACATCCAGCGCATGATCGTCGACGCCCACTTCAACCTCGGCGCCACGGCATTGCAGGACGAGCGGCTCAGCGACGCCAAGCGCGAATTCGACGAAGTGCTGAAAGCGGATCCGAACGACGAGCTCGCGCGCCGCAGCAAGGACCTCGCGGACCGCTACGACGGGCAGCCAAAAGATCTGCTCTACAAGATCTATGTAAAATACCTGCCGTTGCGGCATCCCGCCGCATAGGCCGTCTCGGACGTGGGAGGGTGTGATGATGCCGCAGCGATTCGACGAGATCGAGCTCGAACCGGTTCCCCTGATCGAAGACGCTCCGCAACCACTCCCCGCCCCGGCGCCCCGCATCATCGGCTGCGAAGCGCCACGTGGGCGCCGATTCCTCGCGCTGCTCACCGACCTGTCGCTTTTCGTCGCGCTGACGCTCGCGCTCTCGCCGCTGCTGCCGATGTCGCGCAACACCGCGGCGACGACCGGCCTCGCCGGGTTCATCGTGCTGACGTCGTACTACTACTTTGTCGGAACGTGGCTGCTGTGGGGCAAGACCGTCGGCGGCGCGATCTTCGACGTCAAAGTGGTCGCGTTGCCGAACGCGTCGATGTCGCTCAAATCGGCGACGCTGCGGTGGGCGGGCTTCTGCGCGTCACTGCTGACCGGCGGCATCGGCTTTCTGCTCGCCGCGTTGCCCGGCAGGCGCTCGCTGCCCGATCTGATCTCGCATACGCGATGCATCGCGGCCGCGTAGCGGCGACGGTGCGCGTGCACGCTCGTCGGCTCGTAAATTACGCGGCTGGCCTGCCATGCAAAACGGGCGACAGGTCTCAGCCGGGGACGAACGTCCCGAGCAGTTGAAGTTCGTCGCCCGTATCGCCAGGAATGATGCCGACGTTCATGATGCCGTGAACGTCGCTGCCGTCCTTCTTCTTCAGATGCAAGGCCAGGTTCGTGATCGCCTGCTCGCGCAGGAGGCGCGACAGCAGTTGCTCGCGGTCAGATCGCTGCGGATAGAGATCCCACGACTGTTGCGCGAGAAGTTCGTCGCGCGAGTCATACCCGAGGTAGGCGGCGAAGGCGTCGTTGAAGTCGAGAATGCGTCCATCGCGCGTGGTGCGGAACACGCCCGCCACATTCTTCTCGAAAAGCAGCCGGTACCGCTCCTCCGATGCCTGGCGCCGGCGAAATTCGGCGGCGAGCATCAATGCAACCGAAATCATTCCGGCAAGGAGCTCGACCGAATACGAGTCGAGATCGTCGAAGAATTTCGGCTGCTCGGAGAATGTCTGCAGCACTCCGCTCGGAGCGTCGCCATGCATCAACGGCGCGACGATCATGGAGCGGATCCCCAGTTTGCGGCAGGCCTCGGCATCGACGCGCTTGTCCGTCTCGACGTCATCGCACCGGAGCGAGCGGACGCGATGGAGCGCGGCACCGGACAGGCTGTTGTCGATCGGCAGACGCAAGCTCGGCCCGGCAACCGCACGCCCGGAGACGGCTCGGTAGACGAGCTCGCCGCCCTCGACCTCCTCGATCGCAGCGCCATCGCCGTCCGTGATCCGCTGCGTCTGACGCACCGCGACATTCATCAACTCGGCCGGATCAGTGACGTGCGCGAGGATCTGCTGCTGCGCTTCAACAATTACCGACAGCCGCGTAGCCAGATCCAGCGTCGAGGACATTCGCAACCTTTCTCTCCTCTTCGCGGGAAAGTCACGATAGTGCCTACACTAAACGTGCCCGAAAGCGCGGGCGAGGCGCGCTCTAGAAGATTTTCGGGTACCGGCTCGGAGCAGCCTCGTGCATGAGGTCGTACACGCCGGCGAAAATCGACTCGCGGTTCGGCTTCGACCAGTAGTCGCCGTCGGATCCGTACGCCGGGCGATGTTCCTTGCCGGTGATCGTGCGCGGCTCGGAGTCGAGCCACTCGTATCCGCGATCGCGCTCGAGCACGTTCTGCATCATGAACGCCGTCGCACCGCCCGGCACGTCCTCGTCGATGAACACGACGCGATTCGTCTTCTTCACCGAGTCGGCGATCACTCTGCGCAGATCGAACGGAAGCAGCGTCTGCACGTCGATGACTTCCGCATTCACGCCGACGGTCGTCAGCAGCTCCGCCGCTTCCATGACGATGCGCAGCGTCGCGCCGTAGCTCACCAGCGTCACGTCGCTCCCCTCGCGGATCACTTCGGGGATGCCCAGGGGAACGGTGAAGTCGGCGACGTTCGACGGCAGCTTCTCCTTCACGCGATAGCCGTTGAGCACTTCCACGATGATCGCGGGGTCGTCGGAGCGCAGCATCGTGTTGTAAAAGCCGGCGGCCTGCGTCATGTTGCGCGGCACACACACGTACATGCCGCGGACGAGGTTGATGATGCCGCTCATCGGTGAGCCGGAGTGCCAGATGCCTTCGAGCCGGTGTCCGCGGGTGCGGATGATCGCCGGGCACTTCTGCCCGCCGCTCGTGCGCCAGCGCGTCGACGCGAGATCGTCCGACAGGATCTGCAGCGCGTACAGGACGTAGTCGAGGTACTGAATCTCTGCGATCGGCCGCAGACCGCGAAGCGCCATGCCGATCGCCTGACCGACGATCGTGCACTCGCGGATTCCGGTGTCGGAGACGCGGTACAGACCGTACTTGTCCTGCAGTCCCAGGCAGCCCTG
>DASWBH010000446.1:0-13247 GCA_036390755.1 Thermoanaerobaculia bacterium | reverse complement strand
TGGTCGTTCTGGTCATGGGCATCCTGGGCGGCGCGGGCGGATTCTTCATGTGCTGGTACGCGAACGTCGTCAGCTATCCGTGGAACATCGGCGGCCGGCCCCTCAACAGCTGGCCGGCGTGGATCCCGATCACGTTCGAGTGCGCGGTGCTCGTTGCCGCATTCGGCGCGGTGTTCGGCATGCTCGCGCTCAACGGTCTGCCGATGCCCTATCACCCGGTGTTCAATGTGCGCCGCTTCGATCAGGCGTCGCGGGACAAGTTCTTCCTCGTCATCCAGTCGCGCGACCCGAAGTTCGATCTCGGGAGTGTCCGCGAATTTCTGCGCTCGCTGCATCCGCGGGAGGTCATCGATGTCCCGTGGTGAGGCGCGATGTCATCCTGAGCCGCGAAGACGGCGAAGGATCTGGGCGGTGGCACTTGTCCTTCTCCTCCTCGCCGCCTGCCAGCGCGTCGGCCCCGGCTTTCAGCAGATGGGCAATCAGCCGAAGTACGACCCGCTAGAGCCGAGCGACTTTTTCGCGGACGGCATGTCCGCGCGCCCGCGGCTTCCCGGCACGGTCGCGCGCGGTGAGCTCATCACCGATCCGTACATGGAGACCGGCAAGGTCGGCGGTCAGGATGGCGATGGCTTCCCATTCCCCGTCACCGCTGAAGTGATGAACCGCGGCCACGAGCGCTTCGACATCTACTGCTCCGAGTGCCACGGCCGCCTCGGCGACGGCAACGGCATGATCCCCTCGCGCGGGTACCGCAGGCCGCCGTCGTATCACACGGCCACGCTGCGCGCCGCGAAGACCGGCCACTTCTTCGACGTGATGACGAACGGCTTCGGCGCGATGCCGCCGTACAGGACGATGATTCCGACGCGCGACCGCTGGGCGATCGTCGCGTATATCCGCGCGCTGCAACTGAGTCAGAACGCGACGATCGATGAGGTGCCGGCGCAGGCGCGAGCGAACCTGAGCGGAGGGGCGCGATGACCGCCGAGGCGCAGCGGCGTCCGCCGGAGACGACCGGAATCGCGCTGGCGCAGACGCCGTCGCTCATCGTCGGCGTCATCGGCGCGGTCCTCTGCGCGATCGGCTGGATCTGGCGGCCGGCGGAGTTCTACCGCGCGTACCTGCCGAGCTATCTGTTCTGGTTCGAGATCGTCGCCGGCGCGCTCGGCGTCCTCATGCTGCAATACACCACCGGAGGGGAGTGGGGTGTGCTGATCCGGCGGCCGCTGGGCGCCGCGGCGCGAACGATGATCGTGATGGCAGTGCTGTTCATCCCGATCGTGATCGGCGCGCGGTACATCTACAGCTGGGCCGATCCGAACGTGGTCGCGCACGATGAGGTCCTGCAGCACAAGCAGCGCTATCTGAACGTGACCGCGTTCGTCATTCGCAGCGCGTTCTACTTTGCGCTCTGGATTCTGTGGGCGTGGCGCATCCGCGCGCTGTCGCTCCGCTTCTATGAGGATCGCGCGCCCGAGACCGAGCTGGCGCGGAGCCGATGGGCCGCTCTCGGATTGCCGATGATCGTCCTGACGCTGACCTTCGCGTCGATCGACTGGATCATGTCGCTGGAGCCGAAGTGGTACTCGTCGATGTACGGCATCACGTTCACAGTGAGCTGCGGGTTGTCGGCTTACGCGTATGTGACGTTTCTTCTGACGCAGCTGTCAGGGACGCGCGCAATGGCCGGCATCCTCAAGCCTTCCCACTTCCGCGACCTCGGCAATCTCATGCTCGCGTTTGTGATGTTCTGGGCGTACACGGCGTTCTCGCAGTTTCTGCTGATCTGGTACGGCAACATCAAGGAAGAAGTGCCTTACTACATCAAACGCGAGCACGGAGTGTGGGGCGCGCTCGCGCTGATGCTCGTCCTCTTTCACTTCTTCCTGCCGTTCTTCATGCTTCTGATGCGATCGATCAAGGATCGCCCGGAGACGATCGCCATCGTTGCCGTGATCATCCTGGCCATGCGCTACATCCATAACATCTGGCTCACCGGGCCGGCGTGGTATCCCGATCATTTCTACTTCTCCTGGATGAGCGTGGCCGCGTTCCTCGCCATCGGCGGCATCTGGTTCTGGGCGTTCGTCAATCAATTGAAGGGACAGACCATCATTCCGATTCACGAGACCTGGGTGGAAGAAGCGATTCGCGAGGGGAGGCTCACCGTCAATGCCTGAGCACGTCCCATACGACGACGACGCGATCTTCAATCCCGAGACGCATCACGAGAAGTCCGACGTCAGCGTCCGCGCGCTGGTCTGGTTCGTGGTGGTGTTCGTCGTCTTCGGCTTCGTGATGCACATCGTGTTGTGGCTCCTCTACAAGGGATACGTTCGCATCGAGCAGCGGCGCAACACCGCGACGATGACCGAGATGGCGCGTCCGGCCGATATGGCCGTGCCCCGCAATCAGCCGCTTCTGCAGCCGTTCCCGCGCAAGACAGCAGCCGGCGAGATCCTGCCGCCCAACCGCAGCACGCCGGTGACCGATCTGGGCGGTCTCCGCGAATCGGAGCAGCACGTCCTGACGACATACGGCTGGGTCGATCAGCAGAAGGGCATCGTCCGCATTCCGATCGCCCAGGCGATGCAGTTGACGCTGCAGCGCGGGCTGCCTGTGCAGATGCAGACAGCCACCGCGGCGCCGCAACAGCCGCAGCCGCAAAAGGGAGCGAAGCGATGACTTCGGTTGCCCGTTCCCTGTTCCCTGTTGCCTCGCTGCTGATTGCGCTGTCGCTCGGAGCAGAGACATCGAGTACTCCGGCGCAACTGCCCGGTCGCGTGGCAATCGCTCAAAAACTCGGCGGCCAGCTCCCGCTCGACGTGACGATGCACGACGAGACCGGCGCGATCGTTCGCGTCGGCGACTACTTCGCGAGCGGGCGCCCCGTCCTTCTGAACTTCGTCTACTTCCACTGCCCGATGCTCTGCCCGATCGTTCTCGACGGCCTGTCGAGTGCGCTGACGGAATTGAAATTCAACATCGGCGAGCAGTTCGACGTCGTCACGATCAGCATCGATCCGCGTGACAAACCTTCAGAGGCCGCGCAGTTCAAGGACAAATTTGTGAGGCGCTACGGCCGTTTGAGCGCGGCGAACGGCTGGCATTTCCTCACCGGCAATGACAGCTCGATTCACCGGCTCGCCGACGCCGTCGGGTTCCAGTACGCGTATGACGGAGTCCGCGACACGTTCGCGCACGGTGCGGCGTTGCTCGTATTGACGCCGGATGGGCGCACATCGCGCTACTTCTATGGATTCGAGTACAAGCCGCGCGACGTCCGGCTCGCTCTCGTCGAAGCATCCGACCGCAAGATCGGCAACGCCACCGATCAGTTCCTGCTGCTCTGCTATCACTACGATCCGAAGATCGGCCGCTACAGCCGCACGGCGATGAATGTCGTGCGCGCCGGCGGCATCACGACGATGGCCGCGCTCGCCAGCTTCATCATCATCATGGTTCGCAAGGAGCGGCGCAGCCGAAATGTATAACGACTTCCCGCTCTGGCCGGAACGGGCCTCGACCTTCGCCGGACCGGTGGACACGCTGTTCATCGCCCTGATCATCGTTACCGGCACGGTGTCGGTTCTCATCTGGCTCCTCATTATTTACTTCGCGATCAAATACCGCCGCCGTCCTGACAATGAGCTCGCTCAGGAGTACGAGCCGCCCAAAGCGCTGGAAGTCGGCTGGATCGTCGTCCCGACGCTCATTTTTCTAGGGATTTTCGTCTGGGGCTCATGGCTGTACTTTCATGAACAACGCGTCCCCGCCAATGCGCTTGACGTCTATGCGACCGGCCGCCAGTGGATGTGGAAGTTCCAGCATGCCGGCGGACAGCGCGAGATCAACGCCCTGCACGTCCCCCTCAATCGTCCTGTGCGCATCACAATGGCGTCCGAGGATGTGATTCATAGCCTGTGGTTTCCGGCGTTCCGGGTGAAGATGGACGTTCTGCCGAGCCGCTACCGCACGATGTGGTTTCAGGCGACGAAGACCGGCTCGTATCACATCTTCTGCGCCGAGTATTGCGGGACATTGCACTCGGGGATGATCGGCTGGGTGCAGGTGATGCAGCCGACCGAGTATCAGCGCTGGCTGGCCGGCGGGCCGGAAGGCTCGCTCGCGTCACAGGGTCAGACGCTTTTTCAGAAATACGCCTGCAATACGTGTCACACGAACGACGCGACCGGGCGTGGACCGGTGCTGGTCGGTCTGTATGGCAAAGAAGTCATGCTGAATGACGGCCGCACCGTCGTTGCCGACGACAATTACATCCGCGAGTCGATCCTCAATCCGCAGGCGAAGATCGTCCGCGGCTTCGGCCCGATCATGCCGACGTTCCAGGGGCAGGTGAGCGAAGACGATCTCCTCAAGCTCCTCGCGTACGTCCGGTCCCTCGGTGCGCAGCGTCCGTCCGTCCCCGTCGTCGAGTCTCCACAATCCAAGCAGACGAGCTCCGGCTCGCCGCTCGCGCCCGGCGCGGGCGTCCCGCCGCAAACACAGCCCGGGCAGCCGGCAAGTACGAAACCGAGAGGCACAACGAGCACAACGAGCACGCAATGACCAGCCAGACCATCGACGACGTCCAGTTCATCGAGCCGATTCCGAAGAGGAACTACCTCAACGTCGAATACGGCGTCTTCTCGTGGCTCCTCACGAAGGACCATAAGCGGATCGGCATCCTGTATCTGATCTCGGTCACGCTGTTGTTCTTCGTCGGCGGGATCTTCGCGTTCCTGCTTCGCCTCGAGCTGCTGACGCCGGAAGGCGATCTCTTCACCTCCGATACCTACAACAAGCTCTTCACGCTGCACGGCATCGTGATGATCTTTTTCTTCCTCATACCGGCGATACCCTCGGCGCTCGGCAATTTCATCCTGCCGATCATGCTCGGCGCGAAGGACCTCGCCTTTCCGAGGATCAACCTGTTGAGCTGGTATCTGTACGTCATCGGGGCCTTGTTCGGCATCTATGTCATTGTGACCGGCGGCGTCGATACAGGGTGGACGTTCTACACGCCGTTCTCGACGCAGTATTCGAATACGCACGTGTTCGCGACGACACTGGGCGCGTTCATTACAGGGTTCTCGTCAATTCTCACAGGCCTGAATTTCATCGTGACGACGCACCGTATGCGCGCCCCGGGACTGACGTGGTTCCGCCTGCCGCTCTTCGTGTGGTCGATTTACGCGACGAGCATCGTGCAGCTGCTGGCCACGCCGGTCCTCGCCATCACTCTCGCGCTCCTCATGTTCGAGCGCGTCCTCGGCGTCGGCATCTTCGATCCCGGCCTGGGCGGCGATCCCGTGCTCTATCAGCACCTCTTCTGGTTCTATTCGCACCCGGCCGTCTACATCATGGTGCTGCCGGCGATGGCCGTCGTTTCGGAAGTCGTCGCCGCGTTCACACGCAAGCGGATCTTCGGATACAGCTTCGTCGCGTTCTCATCGCTCGCCATCGCGTTCCTCAGCTTCCTGGTGTGGGCGCATCACCTTTTCGTCGCCGGCATCTCGGTCTATTCGGCGATGGTGTTCTCGTTCCTTTCGATGCTCGTAGCGGTGCCGTCAGCGATCAAAGTCTTCAACTGGACTGCAACGATGTACAAGGCGTCGGTCTCGTGGCAGACGCCGATGCTGTACATCCTCGGTTTCATCGGACTGTTCACGATCGGCGGCGTGACCGGGCTGTTCCTGGCCGCGCTCGGGATCGACGTGCACGTGACCGACAGCTACTTCGTCGTCGCCCATTTCCACTACATCATGGTCGGCGGCACGGTCATGGCGTATATGGCTGGAATTCACTACTGGTGGCCGAAGATCACCGGCCGCATGTATCCGGAATGGTGGGCGCGGCTCGGCGCGCTGCTGGTGTTCGTCGGATTCAATCTGACGTTCTTCCCGCAGTTCATCGTCGGCTATGTGGGGATGCCGCGCCGCTATCACGCGTACGCGCCGGAATTTCAGGTGCTCAATGTGCTCTCGACTGCCGGCGCGACCGTGCTCGCCGTCGGATACCTCCTGCCGATGGTGTATCTCCTGTGGTCGCTCGGCTGGGGGCGCAAAGCGGGCGCGAACCCATGGGGCGCGGTCGGCCTGGAATGGGTCACGAGCTCGCCGCCGCCGAAAGACAATTTCCACGAGACGCCCGTCGTGACGTGGGACGCGTACGACTATCCGGCGTTCCTCAAGGCCATGAAGGAAACGCAACATGTCTGACGCGGCGCTTCCGGAAGAACACCCGCATCACCCGTTCCTCCAGCACCACTTCGAGGACATGGGGCAGCAGCACGAGGCCTCCACGCTCGGCATGTGGATGTTCCTGGCGACGGAGATTCTTTTCTTCGGCGGGTTCTTCTGCGCGTATGCGGTGTATCGCACGATGTATTTCGGCGCGTTCCGCGCCGGAGCCGATCATCAGAACTGGCGCATTGGCGCGGCGAACACGATCGTGCTGATCGGCAGCTCGCTCACGATGGCGCTGGCGGTGTGGGCGGCACAAACGAGCCGGCGCAAGCTCACCGTCATCATGCTGATCCTGACGCTGCTCCTCGGCGGCGTGTTCCTCGGTGTCAAGATGTACGAGTACCACAGCCACTGGGAGGAGGGTCTCTTCCCCGGCACGCATTTCACGTACGTCGATCACCAGCATCCGGAGCTGACCAAAGGCATCGAGCTGTTCATGACCTTCTACTTTGGTCTCACGGGACTGCATGCCATGCACATGATCGTCGGCGTGGGCCTTCTGATCTGGATGATTCTGCGCGCGTATCGCGGTGACTTCGGCGCGGAGTATTACGCGCCGGTCGAAGTCATGGGCCTGTACTGGCACTTCGTCGACATCGTATGGATTTTCCTCTTTCCGCTTCTGTATCTGCTTCACTATTGAGACCACAATGGACGACTCGCACGATTACAGCAACGAAGAGCCGACTCACCATGTGACCGGTCTGCCGGTGTATTTTGCCGTCTTCATCGCTCTAATGGTTCTGACCATCCTCACCGTCTGGGTGTCTCGTGTGCCCATCGGCCGCGCGAATACGCTGGTGGCGCTGACCATTGCCGTGACGAAAGCGACGCTGGTCATCCTCTTCTTCATGCACGTGATTCACAGCACGCGATTGACATGGATCGTCATTCTCGCTTCCTTTCTCTGGCTGGGCGTGCTGTTTGTGCTGACATTTGCGGATTACCTGACGCGGAGTTGGTCGCTTTATTGAGCGATCATCGTGGTATAGAACGATCCAGCGCCGAGACGTAAGAGGCGTTCTTCAATCGCGATGAGCCGGCGCACGGCGCGGCCGAACGCGTCCGGCGGCGCGCCTTCGGACGGCCGGCGGAGGTTCGGGTAGACGACAGCGAGGATGTTGCCGCCATAGTCGCGTTTGTGCACGATGCGGAAATGCCGCGCGATTGACGCGACGATCTCGCTCGACCGGACCGCTTCGGTCGGATCGTCGCGATTGATCGGTGCCCGGACAAGGTGCGGCCGCCGCGCCGCCGCCGGAACGGAGTAGTACGCGAGGTTCGGAATGAGAAGTCTCCACCAGCGCCATTCGTCGCGCGAGGGCCCGACATATTCGTCGGCATACAGGAAGCCCCCAGGTTTCAGGGCGTGGCGGACGACCGTCATCAGGTCGTCGAGACGATCGAAGTGGTGAAGCGATTGATGGAAGAAGACCGCGTCGAACTCGCCCGCGTGTGACGCAAGGAACTGGCGAGCGTCCGCAACGGCGTACGTGATGGCCGAGCCGGCGAGCGCCCGCGCCTCTTCGATCGCGGCGGGACTGGCGTCGATACCGGTCACGTCGCGCGCGATTCCTTCGCTGATCAGGGACCGCTCGAGACCGCCCACGCCGCATCCGACGCTGACAACCTTGCCGATCGGCATCCGCGCGCCGAGCCAGCGCTTCAGGGCTGCGAGCGGCCATTGGCTCGCGTCGGCAGTGACGCGGCGGTTGATCGCCGCGCGCACGTCCGGATGGGCCATCCAGATCGGCGCGAGGTCGGTGTGGTGGCCGAGCTCGTTCCAGTAGGCGGTCATCAACCAGCCGTCGCCAGCAGGCGCTTGATGCGTCGCGCGAACGCTCCGCCCCTGAGAGGCAAAGCCAGGAACGTGACCGCGACGAGGATGGCCACGCACGACAAGAGCAGAACCAGGTCAGCCGTCTTATCCCGCGACGCGAATGCCTGCACGAAAAGCGCACCGAGCAGGAGTACATCCAGAATCCACCAAACGCGCCTGTGCGACGCGCGCAGAACGACATCGCAGCCACCGCCCTCGTTCGCTGAGAGATGGCCCTCGATCAGCGGCCCCAGGACGGCGTACAGGCCACGTTTGCGCGGGCGGACGACGAACGAATTCTCGCCGTCGAACACGCCGTAGGGCCGGTGCCGGGTAGACTGCGTGAAGAACGTCTGGAGCCGTTCTCGCACGAAAGCGCGCGAGCGGCTCGTTCGAAGCGCGGCATCGAATACGGGGAAGCGCCGCTGAATCGAAATCGTCGCGTCATCGCTCAAACAGTCGACAGTTTAGCCGCTCACGGAGCTTGCGCGAGAAGAAGGAGTCGATGGCGAAGATCGTATTTTTCTATCTGATGAAGCCTCTGCCGTACCGCATTCGCGAAGCGGTCCCGTTGCACGTCGAGTACTGGAAAGGCCTGCACCTGGCCGGCTATTCGGGCGGGCCCTTCGCCGATCGGAGCGGCGGCATGATCATGTTCGAGCTCGCGAGCGTCGACGCGGCCATGCCGTTGGTCGACGCCGACCCGTTCGCGACCTCCGGTCTTCTCGAGTGGAGGTGGGTCAAGGAGTGGCTTCCGGAGTAAGTGGCCGCCTGGCCACGCCTTCCTAGCGCTCCACCACCGGCACAATCGGCGACGCCGAAAGCCGCTCGAAACGGAACACCAGCAATACAGCGACTGCCGTCAGTCCGGCGCAGAGGCCCCACCACAAACCGACGATCCCCATTCCGCGTGAGAAGCCGAGGTACAGCGCGAGCGGAACGCCGATGAGCCAATGGCCGATCAGGTTCGCGATGAACGCGTAATGAGTGTCGCCGGCACCGCGCAGTACGCCTGAACCGACCGCCTGCAAACCGTCGGAAAGCTGGAACAGCGCGGCGATCGCGAAGAGCGGAATGGCGACGGCGATGACGTCCTGCTGATCGGTCACGAGTCGCGCCAGCAGGCGGGGCGCACTGGCGAACACGATCGCGCCGACGGACATGACGGCCGCGCCGCCGATGAATGCCGCCCGTCCTGCTGTGCGCGTCGCCGCGATCCGCCGCGAGCCCACTGCATTGCCGACGCGCACGGAGCCCGCCGCCGCAACACCGAGCGACATCGTGTACGTGACCGACGCCAGTCCGAGGACGACCTGGTGCGCCGCGAGTTGGAGGGTCCCGAGGCGGGCGGCGAGGACGCCGACGAGCGCGAAGATGCCGACTTCCGCGGCGAGCTGCATCGCCACCGGCCAGCCGACTCGAAACTGGCGCACGATCTCGACCGTGTCCCATCGCCGCACGTGCTCGCTCCCGGACATGTCCACCGCGCCCGCTGCGAACGCGACGATCGCTACTTCGAGCACCGACGCTGCGACAGTGGAGAGCGCCGCGCCTGCTGCACCCATCGGCGGAATCGGACCGGCGCCGAATACGAGCAGGACGTCACCTCCGAAGTTCACGATGTTCGCGACGACCATCGCCATGATCATCGGCCGTGTGATCGACAGCGCCTGCAGATATGCGCGCATGACGAGAAACAACAGCAGCGGCGCCAGGCCGGCCGTCCGGATCAGCAGGTACGCTGACGCCGGCTCGAGAAGCTCGTGCGCGACTCCGACGTGCGGCATGATCGCTGCTCCCGCGAGCAGCGGAAGCGTGAGGACCGCCGTAACGGTGAGCGCGAACCAGATGCCCTGCCAAAGCGCGCGGCGCGCGCGCACGGGATCGCCTGCGCCGACCGCCTGCGACACCAGCGGATCGATGCCGAAGATCGCACCCATTCCGATGACGGTGACGAAGAAGAAGAACGCGTTGGCGAACCCGACAGCCGCGAGGTCGCGCGCCGAGTAGCGTCCGAGGACGGCGACGTCCACGACGGTCATCAATTGCGTGCCGGCCTGCGCTGCCGCGAGCGGCAGAGCGAGGCGGAACAGCTCGCGTAGTTCCTTCCGGAGCATGCGCGCGCGGATTGTGTATCATGCGCGCCGCGATGCGATATCTCGTCACCGGCGGGGCCGGTTTCATCGGCTCAAACTTCGTCCGGTACCTCTTCACGAAATACGGCGACGACGCGCAGGTCGTCAACCTCGACAAGCTCACATACGCGGGCATCCGCGAGAACCTCGCCGAGTACGAGGGAAAGCGCAACTACCGTTTCCAGCACGGCGATATCGCGAATCCGGCTGATGTCGCCGAGGCCTACAAGGGCGTCGACGGCAGCGGCGTCGACATCGTGGTGAACTTCGCCGCGGAGACGCACGTCGACCGCTCGCTGATGGAGGCGAGCACGTTCATTCAGACCGACGTGCACGGCGTGCTCGTACTCCTCGAAGAGGCGCGAAAGCACGCGCCGAAATTGCGGCGCTTCATCCAGATCTCGACCGACGAGGTCTACGGTTCGATCGAGAAAGGCTCGTTCCGCGAGACCGACCCCCTCAACCCGCGCAATCCGTACTCGGCATCGAAAGCGGGCGGCGACCGCATGGCCTACGCGTACGCGCAGAGCTACGGTTTGCCGGTGATCATCACGCGGGCGTCGAACAATTTCGGGCCGTGGCAGTACCCGGAAAAGCTGATTCCGCTGTTCGTGACGAATGCAATCGATGATCTGCCGCTGCCGCTGTACGGCGACGGGAAAAACATCCGCGACTGGTTGTTCGTCAACGACCACTGCGCCGCGATCGACTTCCTGATCGAGCACGGCAACAACAGCGAGACCTACAACATCGGCGGCGGCAACGAGCGCGAGAATCGCCACATCACGTACCGCATTCTCGACCTCGTCGGGAAACCGGAGTCGCTGATCATGCCCGTCGCCGACCGGCAGGGCCACGACCGCCGCTACTCCCTCGGCACCGAGAAGCTCGAGAACCTCGGCTTCCGCGTACACACCGACTTCGACGAGGCGCTCGAGCGGACCGTGCGCTGGTACGTGCAGAACCAGGCATGGTGGCGCGCGATCAAGGAGCGCAGCGCCGAGTTCAAGGCGTACTACGCGAAGCAGTACTCGACAGAGCGCGGAGCGCCGAGCGCCGAGCGCAGATCCTGAACGGCGCTCCGCTTACGCTGCGCGCTTATCGTCGACGCAATGCTCGATATCGGCGATCAGCCGCGGCAGGTCGAACGGCTTGCTGTGCACGCGATACACGGCACCGTCGAATCGCCGGAAGATCTCCGCGGGTGGAATGGCGGACGCGATGATCGTGGACGTGAGCGCCTCGGGATGATGCTCCTTCATGTACGAAAGGACCGCGAACCCGTCGACTTTCGGCATCATGAGGTCGAGCACCACCACGTCGTACGCGTCCCCCTCGATGCGCTCGATCGCCTCTGCTCCGTCGCGCGCCGTGTCGACCTCGAGGTCGTGACGCTCGACGATTTTCGCCAGCATGCTCCTGATCGGCTCGTCGTCGTCGACGACAAGCGCTCTCTTCCTGAACGCCATTCCTGCCCGATAAGCAAGAATTCGGCCGGGTCTACGTCAACGCGCTGATCAGGAAGAATGGTGCACCAAATAACAAAACGATAATCGCGAGCGGCACGAGCAGAGCGAGAACGACGACGCCCACGGTCAGCAGGAGCACGAATTTGATGACGATCCCGATCAGCAGGAACGGCAGCAGCAGAATCTTCAGCGGCCAGAAGACCACATGCAGCGCAATTTTTGTCACCGCGATGACGGCGACGAACGCGATCAGGCAGATCACGCCGCCGGCGAAAAGCAGTCCGAGTGTCAGAAGAGCGAGCATCGACCCTCCCTCTGTTCTGAGATACGGAAGTTGGGCCGCCGGGTTTTGCTCCCGATTACGGTCGTTTGTAGAGGACTCCTTCCTTCATGACAAGGAGGACGTGTGTCACGCGCGAGATGTCCTGCGACGGATCGCCTGACACTGCGATGATGTCGGCGTACTTGCCGGCCTCTAGCGATCCGATGATCTTGTCCCATCCGAGGAGGCGGGCGCCGCCCATGGTGGAGGCGGTGATGGCGTCGATCGGGCGCATCCCGCCCCAGCTCACCATCAGCTCGAGCTCATGCGGGTTCGTACCGTGCTTGCCGACGCCGGAGTCGGTGCCCATCGCGATCGGGACGTGATTCGCGAGCGCGATCTTGATGGCGTTGCGCGCCGCCGCCGCGGCGGCCAGTGCCTTCTGCCCCCGCAATCCCGTCAGCACGCCGCTCCTGGCAGCGTTCTCGACGGCCTCCGACGCCGACAGCGTCGGCACGAGGTAGGTTCCGCTCACCGCCATCATGCGCGCGCCTTCCTCGTCGAGAAACGAGCCGTGCTCGATCGATGAGACTCCCGCGCGCGTGGCGATCTTGATGCTCTCGGTGCCGTGTGCGTGCGCGGCGACTTTGCGGTCGAGCTTGCGCGCCTCGTCCACGAGCGCCTTCAACTCTTCGTACGTGTACTGCGTCGCGCCGACCGCGTCGCCCTCCGACAGCACGCCGCCGCTCGCGCAGGTCTTGATGACGTCGGCGCCGTACTTGACCTGGTAGCGCACCGCGGCGCGCACTTCGTCAGGTCCGTTGGCGACGCCCTCAAGCGGCCCGTGCTCGGCGACACCGGGCTTGTAACCGTTGTCGTCGCAGTGACCGCCGGTGATGCCGATCGCGTGCGCCGCTGCGCGCATCCGCGGGCCGCGCACGTGACCTTCGTTGATGGCCTGGCGCAGCGCGATGTCGTCGAAGTTCGCGGCGCCGACATTGCGCACGGTCGTGATGCCGGAGAGCAGCGTCTTCTCCGCGTGCTCCACCGCGCGAATGGCGCCGTAGCCGTTGAGATCGCGAACGGATTCCGTGTCCCATCCCGGCTCGCCGAGCTCGCGGCCGACGAGGTGCACGTGCGCGTCGATCAAGCCCGGCATCAGCGTCGCGTCGCCGAGGTCGATGACTTTCGCGCCGGCAGGTGCGGGGAGGTTCGAGCCGACCGCGGTGATCTTGCTGCCGGTGACGACGACGACTCCGTTGCTGAGCGGCGCCGCGCCGGTGCCGTCGATCAGCCGCGCCGCGCGAAGGACCA
>DASWBH010000445.1:0-6070 GCA_036390755.1 Thermoanaerobaculia bacterium | reverse complement strand
CTGACGGTCCCATCGGACGCCGTAGCTCACGACGAAGCGGTCGCGGATGCTCCAGCGGTCCTGCAGATACGCGGTCGTGACGCGATGCTCCGGTGACGAGACGAGCTGCGAGAGCGGCGCGTTGTCCACAGTGGCAGTCGGCGTCGTCCAGTAAAAGTGCCGGAAGATCGGCTGCGCGGGATTCACCGGATTGGCGAAGACGTCGACCTGCTGGCCGCCCGACATCCGCTTCGTCACCTGCGCGGTGCCCTGCTCGAACTCGATGCCGCCCTTGAGCTCGTGGCCGGCGAAGATGCTCATGAGCGACGACGCATAGTGCTTGCGGTCGAAGGTCTTGTCCTGGATGAGCCCGAAGCCGCCGGTCTGGAAGTTGTCGTTCGACACGTCGCGAAACTGAACCGCGTCGCCGGCCGCCGTGGCCGGTCCGACGGAATTCGCTTCGCGGTGACGCGCGACCTGTCCGGTCGCGATCCACTTCGATGCGAACGAGCCGTCGTAGCGCAGCGCGTAATCGCGCCCGCCGAAGTCCTGACGGCCGAGGTACGTGCTCGGGTCGCCGTTGAGCGTGTGGTTGGCGTCGTTGATCGCGCCGGTGTCGACGCGCGGATCCTGGAGGAAGCTGGCAATGAGCGACTGGCTCGCGCCGAGGTTGTAGGTCAGCTTCCCCGAACCGAGGTTGCGCCGGCTGTTCGACGTGACCACGTCGCCGGCGTGCGGGCCTTCCGGCAGGCTGTTGTCGATGCCATTGCGCACGCCGTCGTACGCGCCGAAGAACCAGAGCCGGTCGCGCATGATGTAGCCGCCGGCATCCACGCCGAAGTCTTTGCGCGTGAATCCTTCCTGTGTTCCGCCGGTCGACACGACCGTCTTCGCGCTCGACTGCAGCGAGTTGCTGTCGCGATATCCGAAGACGTCGCCGCTGAACTGATTGCCGCCCGACTTCGTGATCACATTGATGATGCCGCCGGTGGAACGGCCGAACTCGGGTTCATATCCGCCGGTCTTCACGTCGACTTCGCTGATGAACTCGAAGTTCAGCTCTTTGCCCTGGAAGCCGTACTCCATGTTCGTGGTGTTCACGCCGTCGATGTAGTACGCGTTCTCGGCGCCGGAGGAGCCGTAGACGCTGATCGTCGACTGCGTGCCGTTGGACGGATTTGCGTCGGACGCAACGCCGGGCACGACCTGCACGATCGACGCGTAGTTGCGTCCGGTCGGCAGCGTCTCGATCGCGTGGGTCGAGAGGTTCGCGCCGAGCGTCGTCGACGTCGTGTCGAGCACCGGCGCGTTTGCGCTGACGACCAGCTCTTCGGTGACCGCGGCGGGCCGCATCATGATGTCGAGTGTCGTGTCTTTGCCGAGGGGGACGACGACGCTCCTGCGGCTCTCGGGCGCGAAGCCGCTGAGATCAAACGAGACCGAGTATTGGCCGGGCGGCAGCAGGACGAAACGATATCCGCCGTCGCCTTCACTGACCGTCGTGCGGGTTCCCTGAAGCGCGGCACTCTTCGCCTCGACGGTCACGCCGGGCACAGCGGCGCCGCTCGAGTCGGTGACCTTGCCGACGATGCCGCCGGTCGTTTGCGCCAGAACGGACGCAGCGATGAAAAGGAGAAGGAACGCCAGAGGTAGACGGAGTCGGATCATGCAGGACCTCCTGTCGCGAATCGGTTTGGACGAGTGACGTCACTATATTCCGATTTTGAGAGGAGGGGTTCGGGGTTCGCGAACTCCGAACCGCGAACTCCGAACTCCGAACCGCTACCGGTGCCGCTTGACCGCGTGCCGCCTGGCTGGAACGCTCGGAGCCGGCTGGCCCGAGGTCGCGCACTTCGCGGCCACGCGCGAGGAGTTCCAGTCATCGCAACCCGCTCCGCCGATTCCCAGCGACCCCGTCACCGGATACGTCACCTCGGCTCCGGCCGAGTCGACGAACGAGAAGTAGTAGCGATGACAACCGGAGCCGACACCGCTGGCCGTTGCCGACCACGCGCCGTTCTGCGGAGTGCCGCGCTGCAGCGACAGCGACGTGCACTTCCCGTCGACCACTGCCGACGCGGATTTCGGCGCGGCGGCGTCGTACCAGTTCGCCCACAGCGTCACCATCGCGTCCTGTTTCGGATAGTGCGCTGCGGAAGGAATCTTGTACGGCTCACCGCCGCCGCCGAAATCACCCACCGCCAACCCCGTCACACCCATCCCGACTGCTCCCGTCGAAGTGAGGAGCAGGTAGCGGTGGCCATTCGAGCTCCCGAACCCACACACACCCGCACTCGAATGCTCGTATAACCAGAGATAGAAGGCCGAGTTCGGATCGGCCGTGCCGGCGATGATCTCGCCGGAGCCGCCGGTGCCGAACAGCGAGATGCGCTCGGGCCACGACGTCGCCGCTCCTGAGGTGCATGCGCAATTCGCCGAGCCGTCGCAGCCGGCCGGATACATCGCATTGATGTTCCTGACCACCGCGCACTTCGAATCGTGTGAGAAGTAGTTCTGCTTCGCCATTTCGTCGGAGTGGAACCGCGCGGAATGGTTCAGCGACTCGCTCCACACGAGCGGCGCGACCGGCTTGTAGCAGGACGCGTCTCCGCACGCCGGACCGCACGCCTGCATCTCCACGTCCGGAGCGACGCGCGCGCGGTTCGTCCACTCGAGAACCACGCGCTCGGCCCAGTTCGGGAAGCCGTTGATCGACTCACCCGCGCGCAGGTTCGTCGCGAACGACGCCGGGTCCTGCGCGTGTGCCGACAAAGCGATGCCGCAGACGAGCAGCAGGGGGACGATTCTCACGGGCGGAATGTAACAGCACAAGAATCAGTGCAGCGTGATCCGGCGCACGTCAGCCGCCAATCGACACACCAACGAGTCTGCCGACGCCGTAAACGAGCGCGGCCGCGATGAGACCGAAAAGCACCTGACGTCCTCCGGAGATGAGAACACCCCGGCCGGTGAAGAGCGTGATCGCCGCGCCGATGAGGAACAGCGCGAGCGTGCTGAAGAGCACGCTGAGAAGAACGGCGGTGTCCTGGCTGGCGAAGAAAAACGGCGTGACCGGCACGATCGCGCCGAGCGCGAACAGGAAGAACGATGTGATGGCAGCCTGCCACGCCGATCCGCCGAGCTCCGATGGATTGATGCCGAGCTCCTCGCGGGCCATCGCATCGAGCGCGGTGTCATGATTGCTCATCACGCTCGCGGCGAACTTGCGCGCCTCCGGTTCCTCCAGTCCGCGCGCCTGGTAGATCAGCGCGAGCTCTTCCTGCTCTTCCTCCGGCATGGTCTCGAGCTCTTCCTGCTCCATTTCGATCTGGTGCTCGTACAGCTCGCGCGAGCTCTGCACTGACAGCCATTCGCCAAGCGCCATCGATCCCGCGCCGGCGAGCAGGCCGGCCAGGCCGGTGATGAGGATCGTCTTCTCCGACATCGCCGCGCCGGCGACACCCATGACGAGGCTGAGATTCGAGACCAGTCCGTCGTTGGCGCCGAGGACGGCGGCGCGGAGAGCGTTGCCGCCGGCGGTGCGATGACGGCCTTCGAGTTTCGCGACGTCGCTTCCGGCGAAACCGCCGCGCATCGACGTCATCATGTTGATGACGCGCGCGTGCGACTGCTCGTCGCCGTGAAAATCAGCGGCATCGGCCTGGAGCGCGTACTTGCTGCTGTCCGCCTGCTCGAGCGACTGCACCGACGGCAGCACGACGCCGGTGCCGAACTTCCGCGCGATCCATCCGAGCGTCTTCGTGCGCCACGAGATCGAGAGCCGCGGAATCTTCTCGCCTGCGGCTTCCAGCTTCTGCCGCCAGCGGTCCGCATGCTTCCTCTCCACATTCGCCAGCCGCCGGTAGACCTCGGAAAGACGCGAGTCCTTTTCGGAAGCGGCGAGTGAGTCGTACAACGCCGCGCCGTTCGTCTCGTCGACGAGATTGTCGAGAATGCGCCTGCGCTCCTGCGCGCTCATGCTGGACATGGCGCGGGTATTATCGCGCGGCGTCAGGCGAACCAGACTGCGGTGAGCGTCCGGTTGACGTGTTCGGTGATCGCGAGCGGAACCGACGAATCGATCAACAGCAGCGCCGCACCGCTCGTCGTCTCGGTGTCGTTGCAGAAGACTTTCGACATGCGGGGCCCGGTCGCATCGGCGGCACCGGCGACGAACGACAACGTCGGCGCGACATCGTCGAGGATATCGCTCGCTTCGGCGGCGCTGCCGTTCAGCGCGTCGAACAAAACGACGCCGACAAAGCGCGTTGGATTCGCATCGCGCAGCTCGTCGATCCCGAGCTCCCTCGCCAGCGACGCCGCCGCACCGCGAACCCCGGCGTCGACACCTTCGACGTTGAAGCGAACGAGCCGCGCTGCAGCGGCAGCAACATCGGCGGACGCAAGCACCAGGGCCGTGACGCCGCCGTTCGGCAGCGAAGCGTCGCCTCCGGTGCTGCAGCCGATCACCTGGGCGGCGGGGAAGCGGTGCCGCAGAAGACGCGCGATGAGTGCGCCGTCGTAGCTTTGTGCGGCGAAGAAAACGATCACCGCGGGATCGAACGCGTTGAGCTGCACGAGGAGCTCGGCCGCCGCGACGGAGCTCTCCGGTTTATAGCTGGCGATCCGTCGGATGTCGTTCATTTCTTTTTGCCGCGCAGCGTCTTCTCGCCGTTGATCGCGTAACCCATATTTTCCAGCGCCACGATCGCGCGGTTCAACTCGTCGAGCGTGTGAGCCTGCCCGGCCGCTTCGAGACTCACTCCCGTTCGCAAGACCAGGCGCGCGTTGACGAACGGCAGAAACTCGGGCCGCTCGATCACTTCCATCAGCCGTTCGCGAACGTCTTCCATCGTCTTCATCGAGCGCCTCCGCTTCAACATAGGGACCGCAGCGCCCGGAGCACGTCACCCGCGCGTGAAGAAAACGCCAAACCGTAGAATGTGACGATCATGCGCAAACTGCTATTCCTGCTCGGCTTACTGACTGCGTGCCGCTCGGCCGCGCCGCAGTACGACGTCGTGATTCGCAACGGGGTGATCTACGACGGCTCCGGTTCGGCTCCGCGCCGCGGCGATCTCGCGATGACCGCCGACCGCATCGCCGCGATCGCCAGCGCAGGCACGCTGCACGGCAAGTCCGAAGTCGACGCGCACGGCCTCGCCATCGCGCCCGGCTTCATCAACATGCTGAGCTGGGCCGTCGACTCGCTGATCGTCGACGGCCGATCGCAGTCCGACATCCGCCAGGGCGTGACGCTCGAGGTGTTCGGCGAAGGCGAGTCGATGGGTCCGCTCACGCCGGAGATGAAGGAGTACGCGCTGCGGCGGCAGGGCGACATCAAGTATCCGATCGAGTGGACGACGCTCGCGGAGTATCTCGATTGGCTGACGCGGCACGGCGTCTCGCCCAACGTGGCGTCGTTCGTCGGCGCGACGACGATTCGCATTCACGAGATCGGATTCGCCGATCGGCCCCCGGCGCCAGACGAGCTCGCGCGCATGAAGGAGCTCGTCCGGCAGGCGATGCGCGACGGCGCCCTCGGCGTCGGCTCGTCGTTGATCTACGCGCCGGCGTTCTACGCGAAGACGCCCGAGCTGATCGAACTGTGCAAAGCGGCCGGCGAGTTCGGCGGGACGTACATCTCGCACATGCGCAGCGAAGGGAACCAGCTCGAGCAGGCCGTCGACGAGCTGATCACGATCGCGCGCGAGGCGAACGTGCCCGCGGAGATCTACCACCTCAAAGCGGCCGGCGAGAAGAACTGGCCGAAGCTCGACAGCGTCATCCGGCGCGTCGAGGATGCGCGCGCACACGGCATTCGCATCACCGCCGACATGTACACGTACACCGCCGGCGCGACCGGACTCGACGCGGTGATGCCGCCCTGGGTGCAGGAAGGCGGATTCGAGAAATGGCGCGAGCGCCTGATGGATCCGGCGATCCGCGCGCGCGTGCTCGACGAGATGCGCACGCCGACCGATGCGTGGGAGAACTTCTTCATCCTGGTCGGCTCGCCCGACCGCATCCTGTTGACCGGTTTCAAGAACGACAAGCTGAAGCCGCTCACGGGAAAGACGCTCGCCGAAGT
>DASWBH010000444.1:0-1813 GCA_036390755.1 Thermoanaerobaculia bacterium | reverse complement strand
CAACGAAATCCGACGCGCCGCGGAACGTGCGCACGCAAGTGGTGTCGCTCTCGACGTTCCAGCGAACAATCAATACGACCGGCACGGTCGCGTTCAACCAGAACCGGTCGACGCAAGTCCTGTCGCCGATCTCCGGACCTGTCGCGCGCATTCTCGCCGCCATTGGCACCCGCGTCAGCCGCGGCCAGGCGCTCGCGCTGGTCGCCTCGCCCGATTTCGCGGCCGCCGTCAGCGCACTGCGAAAAGCGGAGGCGACTGCGCGCAACGCGCGGCGGATCGCCACTCTCGACGACCAACTGTTCAAGAACGACGCGATCGCCCGGCGCGACCTCGAGCAGGCGCAGACCGACGCCGTGAACGCTGAGGCGGACCGCGATTCCGCGATCCAGCAGTTGCGATCGCTCGGCGTCGACGAGAACACCATCACCGCCATCCGCGACAACCGTCCGGTCGAGAACCTCGGCGGCGTGATCCGCTCGCCGATCAACGGAACGGTCGTCGAGAAGCTGGTCTCCCCCGGCCAGTTGCTGCAGGCCGCCACGACGCCGACGTTCACCGTCGCCGACCTGTCGAGCGTCTGGGTCATGGCCAACGTTTTCGACACGGACCTGCCGTCGGTGCACATCGGCGATCCCGCCGATGTGGTCACCGGATCGGGCGTGACCCTGCACGGCCGCGTCGATTACATCGCCGCAATCGTCGATCCGACGACGCGTGCGGTTTCCGTTCGTCTCGACGTTCCCAATCCCGGGGAAGTCCTCAAACGCGATCTCTACGTGCGCGTCGCGATCCATTCGCAGACGGAGACGCAGGGCGTGGTCGTCCCCGTATCCGCCGTGATGCGCGACGAGGAAAATCTGCCGTACGTCTTCGTCGCCAAAGCCGGCGGCGGATTCGACCGGCGGCCCGTCTCGCTCGGATCGCGCATGGGCGACACGCAGCAAATCACGGGCGGACTGCAGCCGGGCGAGTCGATCGTCGTCGAGGGAGGCCTGTTCCTCGGGTCAGAGGAACATCCGTGAGCGATCTTCCGCCCGATGAACGGGAGAACGGCTCCAGTGTCTCCGAGCCGATGGAGCGAACCGCGACGTCGATCATCAATCGCATCGTCGCCGGATCCCTGCGGCAGAAGTTCCTCGTCTTCTGTTTCGTCGTCCTTCTGATCGCCGCGGGCACGTACTCCTTCCGCCGCCTGCCGGTGGACGCGTATCCCGATCTCGCTCCGCCGCAGGTCGAGATCGTGACGCAGTGGCAGGGACATGCAGCCGAAGAGGTCGAGCGGCTGATCACCGTGCCGATCGAAGTGGAGATGAACGGCATACCGAACATGACCGTCATCCGCTCGATCTCGCTGTACGGGCTCTCGGACGTCCGCCTCACGTTCTCGCACGGCACGGACAGCTACTTCGCGCGCGAACAGGCCTTCGAGCGCTTTGGCGACCTCCAGCTGCCCGCGGGCGTCACTCCGACGCTCTCGCCGCTCTTCTCGCCGGCTGGACTGATCTACCGATACGTGATCGACAGCCCGGACCGATCGCCCATGGAGCTGAAGACGATCGCGAACTGGGTCATCGAACGCCAGTACAAGTCGGTTCCGGGCGTCGCCGATGACACAGGGCTCGGCGGCCCGACAATGCAGTACCAGGTGTTGCTCGATCCGACGAGAGTCGCCGCGGTCGGACTGTCGGTCCCTCTGATCGTGAATTCGCTCAGCGCGAACAACAGCAACGCCGGCGGCGGCTTCTACTCGCAAGGCGGCCAGTTCTATTACGTCCGCGGCCTCGGCCGCATCAGCACACCGGAAGACATCGCG
>DASWBH010000443.1:0-5106 GCA_036390755.1 Thermoanaerobaculia bacterium | reverse complement strand
AGCCTTCCGCGTCTTCTCCGGTCAGGCCGCATTTGCCCGCGAGCAATTGCTCAAGGCAGGGCTCAAGGGTGGCGTGGTTGCTCTCGAGGAGTCAGACCTTCCCGCGGTCCGCGAATATCCAATTGCATAGCCGTTCCCGCTTAGCGTTCGTAGGGGCGAATGCGCACGTGGCGCACGCCCAGCGCAGCGCGAATCAGAAAGATCTGCCTCTCGTCTCATGGCCATCCACGAGCGTGGGAGATCGATCACCCGGCCGGCGCACGTATGCGGTGCATCCAGCTGAAAGCGGCGCTATATTGAGCGGCGCGGAGGCCGGCCATGATCACATTCAAAGTCAACCGCAAAGCGCAATCGGTTGACGTCAACCCCGACACGCCCCTGTTGTGGGTTCTGCGAGAGAACCTTCAACTGACCGGAACAAAGTTCGGCTGTGGGATGGCGCTGTGCGGCGCGTGCACCGTTCATCTCGATGGCGAGGCCGTGCGATCGTGCGTGACTCCGGTGTCGCGCGCAGCCGGCAAAGAGGTCACCACGATCGAAGGCCTTTCGCCGGACCTCAGCCATCCGCTGCAGCGCGCATGGATCGCCCAGGATGTGCCGCAGTGCGGGTACTGCCAGTCCGGTCAGATCATGTCGGCCGCTGTCCTGCTGCGCGAGAATCCGAAGCCGACCGATGCAGACATCGATGACGCGATGAGCGGCAATGTCTGCCGCTGCGGAACGTATCAGCGCATCCGGAGCGCGATTCATCTCGCGGCGCGGATGAAAGCAGGAGGTGAGAAATGAACGAGATTCTCAACCTCAGTCGGCGCGATTTTCTCAAGACCGGAGCGGCCGCCGGCGGCGGTCTGGTCATCGGCTTTTACCTTCCGCTCGGGAATCGTCTGACCGCGCAGCAAACCGAAGCTACGTTCGCGCCGAACGCATTCATCCGCATCGGCACCGATGACCGGGTGACGGTGATCGTCAATCACTCCGAAATGGGACAAGGCGTCTACACCGCGCTTCCGATGCTCGTCGCCGAAGAGCTGGATGCCGATTGGAGCAAGGTCCGCGTGGAACCGGCGCCCGTGGACGCGGCATACAACCACACCGCGTTCGGAATGCAGATGACCGGCGGCAGCACGAGCACATGGTCCGAGTACGATCGCCTGCGCAAAGCAGGCGCCACGGCGCGGGCGATGCTCGTCGCCGCAGCGGCGTCGACGTGGAATGTCGATGCCGCGAGTCTGCGCACCCAGAACGGGTACGTGATTCACGACGCAACGAAACGGCGGTTGTCGTACGGTCAGTTGGCCGGGAAGGCCTCGACGATGACGCCGCCGCAGAACGTTGCGCTCAAGGATCCGAAAGATTTCAAGTTGATCGGCAGGCCGACGAAGCGTCTCGACACGCCGGAGAAGATCAACGGCAAAGGCATGTTCGGTCTCGACGTCGCCGTCCCGAACATGCTCGTGGCCGTCGTGGCGAGGGCGCCGGTCTTCGGCGGCAAAGTGCGAAGCTTCAACGCCGACAAAGCAAAGTCGGTCGCAGGAGTGCGCGACGTGGTGCAGATCGACCGCGGCATCGCCGTGGTCGCGAACGGCTTCTGGCCGGCGAAACTCGGACGCGAGGCGTTGGACATCGCCTGGGATGAAGGCTCGCTGGCAGCGCTGGACAGCGCGACGCAGCGCGATCAGTACGCCCAGCTGGCAAAGGAATCGGGCGTCGTCGCGAAAAAGGAAGGCGACGCTGCGGCGGCAATGAGTCAGGCCACGAAGAAACTCGAAGCGGTCTACGAGGTGCCGTACCTCGCGCACGCACCGATGGAGCCGCTCAATTGCGTTGCCGACGTCCGCGCCGATGGCGCTGATGTCTGGACCGGTACGCAATTTCAGACGATGGAGCAGATCATCGCCGCGCAGGCTGCGGGATTGAAGCCGCAGCAGGTCAGGATCCACACGATGCTGTTAGGCGGCGGTTTCGGACGGCGCGCGGTTCCCGATTGCCACTTCGTGCAGGAAGCGGTGCAGGTCTCCAAAGCGGTCAAGGCACCGGTGAAAGTCATCTGGACGCGCGAGGATGACATTCGCGGCGGCTACTACCGCCCCGCCGCCTACCACTCGATCAGCGCCGCCCTCGGAGCCGACGGCAAGCCGGTCGCGTGGCAGCAGCGGATCGTTTCCCAGTCGTTCATCGCCGGAACGCCGTTCGAGCCGTTCATCTTCAAGAACGGCGTCGATCAGACCGCGGTGGAAGGGGCTGCCGATCTGCCGTACGACGTTCCCAATCTGCAGGTCGAATGGAAGCAGGCTCCCGGCGGAGTGCCGACGCTGTGGTGGCGATCGGTGGGCCATTCGTACAACGCCTTCGTCGTGGAGAGTTTTCTCGACGAACTGGCGCACGCCGCCGGCAAAGATCCGTACGAGTACCGGCGCTCGCTGCTGGGCAAGAACACGCGACATCTAGCGGCGCTCAATCTCGCTGCGGAAAAAGCGGGATGGGGAAGGGCGCTGCCCGAAGGGCGAAGCCGCGGGATCGCGGTGCACGATTCGTTCGGGAGCTACATCGCACAGGTGGCCGAGGTTTCGGTTTTGAAGAAAGGGGAGGTCAGGGTCCACCGCATCGTCTGCGCGATCGATTGCGGGCCGACGGTGAATCCCGACACGATCCGCGCGCAGATGGAGGGCGCGGTCGCGTTCGGCCTGACTGCTGCGCTCTACGGCCAGATCACGTTCGAGAAAGGGCGCGTGCAACAGCGCAACTTCCACGATTACCAGATGCTGCGGATGAACGAGATGCCGGTCGTGGAAGTGCACATCGTTCCGAGCAACGAGAAGATGGGCGGCGTTGGTGAACCGGGTGTGCCGCCGGTTGCTCCCGCTGTCTGCAATGCGATCTTCGCCGCGACAGGAAAGCGCATCCGGCGTTTACCGATTCGCGCTGAAGAGCTGAAAGCCTAGAGGAGGTTGCATGGAGTGGATCCCGCTCGTTGCCGCATTGCTGCTGCCGGCGGTTTCACATCCGGCGGCGAGTCCGCGCGACGATGCCGCCGCGCGCGACGCGTTCCGCGCCGCGTACACAGTGTTGATGCATCCGCGCTGCATGAATTGTCATCCGGCGGGCCAGGCGCCGCTGCAGGGCGATGACAGTCATGTGCATCTTCAAAACGTCAAGCGAGGCGAGGCGGGACGTGGCAAGTACGGCATGGCCTGCCAGACGTGCCATCAGGACACGAACCTGGCCGGGGCAAACATGCCGCCGGGCGTCGAGGACTGGCACATGCCGCTGCCAACGACGAAGCTGGTCTTCGAGGGAAAGTCAGCCGGAGAGCTGTGCCGGCAAATGAAAGATCCGTTGCGCAACGGCGGAGTGAATCTTCACGGCGTGATCGATCATCTGCAAACGCCGCTGGTGAAGTGGAGCTGGTCGCCGGGTGACGGTCGAAGCACGCCGCCGATGAGCTATTCCGAATTCGTGAAGGACATGCGCGAGTGGGTCGACAAGGGCGGCGCCTGCCCGGAGTGAGGCGTCCTGGCAGCATGCGGCGTTGCGCACCGCGCCCGATCCGGCGTAGCGTGCGCGCATGAAACACGCCGCATCGATTCTCCTTCTCACGCTCACGCTGCCCCTGTACGCCGCCGGCTACCACGTCGTCCGCCACATCGCCATCGGCGGGGAGGGTGGCTGGGATTACCTGACGGTCGACGACACACACGGTCGCTTGTACGTCTCGCACGGAACCGAAGTCGACGTCGTCGACCTTGCGACCGGAAAGAAGGTCGGCGTGATCGAAAAGCTCGAAGGCGTCCATGGCATCGCCATCGCCTCCGACCTCGGACGCGGCTTCATCAGCAACGGCCGCTCGGGACTCGTGACGGTATTCGAACTGGCATCGCTGAACAAGGTCGCGGAGTGGAAAGCGACCGGCGACAATCCCGACGCCATTCTTTACGACCAGCCCAGCCATCGCCTGTTCACGTTCAACGGCCGCGGCCGCAACATCACCGTGTTCGACGCGAAGAGCGGCGCCGTCGTCGACACGATCGCGGTCGACGCGAAGCCGGAGTTCGCCGTCTCGCGCGGCGACGGCATTGTTTACGTGAATCTCGAAGACAAGAACGAGATCGCGGAGATCGACGCGAAGTCTGCGAAGCTCGTCCGCCGCTGGCCGGTTGCGCCGTGCGACTCACCGAGCGGTCTGGCCATCGACGAGAAACATGCGCGCCTCTTCAGCGTCTGCGAGAACAAGCTGATGGCGATCAGCGACGCGAAGAGCGGCAAGCTGCTGACGACCGTGCCGATCGGCGGCGGAGTCGACGGAGCCGCGTTCGATCCGTCGAAGCACCTCGCGTTCAGCTCGAACGGTGCGGACGGCACCATCACCGTCGTGCGCGAGGTGTCGCCGGACAAGTTCGAAGTCGCCGAGACGGTGACGACTGCGCGCGGTGCGCGGACGATCGCGGTCGATCCGCGCAGCCATCATCTGTTCGTGCCGACGGCGAAATTCGGCGCAACGCCCGCGGCCACGCCCGACCGGCCGCGGCCCCGCCCGTCGATCGAGCCGGGAACATTCGAGGTCATCGAAGTCGCTCCATAGCCCCGCATGCCGCGAATCGTGTTCGTCTCGCTGTTCCTCGGCCTCGTCTCCGGCACGGCGAACATCGATCTGCGCGTCGAGCCGGGCATCACGTCCGTCCGACTTCTTCTCGGCGATCGCGAGGTCGCGACGGCACGGCCTCCGCTGTGGCACACGACAATCGATTTCGGCTCCGATCTGGAGCCGCGCGAGCTGACGGCCGTCGGATACGACGAGCTCGGATACGAGGTCGCGCGCGCGTCGCAAGTGCTCAATCTGCCGCGACAGCTTGCCGAGGCGGAGATCAGTGTGGAGCGGGAGGCGGGCCTGCCGTCTGCCGTCGAGGTCACGGGCAGGCATCTGCAGTTCGCGCCGCCGAGGAGCGCGAAGATCGCTGTCGATCGAAGATCGCTGCGCGTGACGAAGTTCCGCGCGCGACTGCCGCAGCTCGACTGGACGCAGCCGCACGTCGTCTCGGCGGAGATGCGCTTCGACGACGGCACGATCGCGCGGCGCGAGCTCGTCATCAACGGCGGATTCTCCGATTC
>DASWBH010000442.1:0-38986 GCA_036390755.1 Thermoanaerobaculia bacterium | reverse complement strand
CTTCTGCATCGACGCGCTCAGCAGTGGCAGAATGTTCAGCGCCATGACCGAGGTCCCGACACAGAAACTCGGCCGCGCCAAGCGGATCGCGGATGTCGATCGCAAGCGCGTCCTGGTCATCGACGACGATCTGCCGCTGCGTGGGATGCTGGCCGCCGCGCTTCGGCAACACGGGTTCCAGGTCCTGCTCGCCGGCGACGGTGCCGAAGGGCAGCGCGCGCTGACGATTCACAATCCCGATATCGTGCTGCTCGACCTGGCCATGCCGGAGGTGAACGGGTGGGACTTTCTGCAGAGGCTGCAGGAGACCGGTCACATCGGGCGCGTGAAGATCGTCGTGCTCTCCGCGCACTTGCGGGTCGATCCGCAGGCCATTCTGCAGATGGGCGTCTCGGCGATTCTGCCGAAACCGTTCAATCTTCCCGACCTGATCGAGATCATCGAGCACCTCTTGTGACCGACGCGGCGCGACTCGTCGCCGAACAGTTCGGCTCTCCCTTCCTCCGCTCCTACGCCCGCTCGAAACTCAAGATCGATCCGGTCTATCCCGCCGTCCTCGAGCTGCTGCGCGGCTCGACCGCGCCTCTCTACGACATCGGCTGTGGCGTCGGACTGCTCGAATTCTTTCTCCGCGCGAGCGGTTTCCCGCACGCGATCACGGGCATCGATCACGACGCGCGAAAAGTCGCGAAAGCGAACGAGCTCGCATCGCGCTACTCCGGACTCGAGTTCCGCTCCGGCGACGCCCGCGATCCGGTTCCATCCGGCACGAACGTGGTCCTCATCGACGTGCTCCACTACTTCTCGGACGCCGATCAGCGGCTGATTCTAGCGAGCGCGGCCGCGGCGGTCCCTCCGCGCGGCATCGTGATCATCCGCGACGCCGTTCGCGACAACAGCCTCCGCTACCGCATCACGGTTGCACAGGAGGGATTCTCGCGTGCGGTGCATTGGCTGCGCGCGGAACGTTTGAATTTTCCGACGCGCGACACGATCACGAGCGCGTTCGACGGCTTCGAGGCCGAGGTAGTGCCGATGTGGGGGCGGACGCCGTTCAACAATTACCTGTTCGTCTTCAGGCGCTCAGGCGCCGGAACGACGAAGCGGTAGCCCCGGCGCTGCACTTCATCGACGACTCGCTCGAGCATCTGCACCGATGCGCGGCGCCCTTGATGCAGAAGGATGATCGTGCCCGGCGCGATGTCGCGCATGACCCGTTTGACCACGAGCTCAGGATTGTCTGTCTTCGTATCGAATGCGCGCGCGCTCCAGCCGACGAGTGTCATGCCGAGCCGCTGCAGCACCGGATGCACGGCGGGATTCTTCGTTCCGACCGGCGCGCGAAAGAGTCGCGGCGAGGCGCCGGTGATCTTCTCCAAAGCGGCGCTGCATCTCTCGATTTCGGCAGCGATCCGGCGCGGCGGCAGACACCAGAACCATGCGCTCGGATGCGACCACGAGTGATTGCCGACGGTATGACCACGGCGCACGATCTCGCCAATCTTGTCGATGTTCCGCTCCGCCAGGATCCCTTTCACGAAAAATGTGGCTTTGACGCCGCGTGCGTCGAAAAAGTCGAGGAGCGAATGCGTGTCGTCCGCCGGTCCGTCGTCGATCGTCAGCCAGACTTCGTTTCCGGCCGGCTCGAACCGCGTCGCCACAGGTCCGAGCCACTGCACGTTCGGTCGCAGCGTCGGGTAGAGCACGAGCGCGTGCGACAGCGCGATCACGCCGATCGCGCCGGGGATCGACCATTGCCAGATCGCGATCGCGATCAGCGGCGCGACGATCACGCCGGCGAGAATGAGCCGCCTCAAGCTTCGACTCCGAAACGCCGCTCCGCGGCGAGAAACGAGTCGCGAAGGAAAAGATTGACGATCGCCGCAAGCGCGTTCGCCGCGATGAGCAGCAGAAACGCAGCGCCGCCGTAGCGCAGACGAGAATCGCTGACTGCGAGCAACGCGGCCGCGGTGGTGACGAGGGCCATGTGAACCGCGCCGTTGATCGTCACGATCAACGCGTCCGGAATGCGGATGACCATCCGCAGGATCGGAATCACGACCGCGCCGAGGATCACCGCCAGCAGCTGGGCGAGGAGAATCGCGAAGAGCGCGCCGAGGATGCACGCGGCCGGCATCGACATCGACGCTTCGAACAGCGATGTGCCGAACGCGGCGAACACGATGAGCACGCATGCTGCGACGGTGTAGGTCTCAAACGCGCTCTGGTACCGGTCGACGATGAGAATCGTGCCGCACGCGCGCCGCGGCGATGCGGCTCGCAATCGCGCGTAGGCGAGCAGTCGAAACAATGCGAAGTTGAACCGCCCCGGCAGCCATCGTGCGTCGCGGCGGTCGCGCACGACCTTCACGCCGCGAGCTCCTCGTCGTACGGCTCGAATGCGAACCACTGATACCAGGCGCGACGAATGACGTCTTCGAGCTGCGACGACCACTGCGCGATCGCGGATTGCAGGTCGTCGTCGCGGTGCCGGCTGCGCCGCTCGACGTGAATCGGCGCGCACGTGATCAGCCGGTAGCGCCGCCTGCCGGCGCGCATGATGAACAGCGGGAAAAGCGGTGCCCGGCTCGCCATGGCGAGCGCGAACGGGCCCGCAGGCATTTGCGTCGTGCGGCCGAACAGCGTCGCCGGCATCGTAGCGATTCCGGGCGTTACGCGGTCGCCCTGGATCGCCACGAGGTCGCCGTTTTGAATCGCGTGCAGCAGCTCGAGTGCGAGCTCGCTGGCCTTCGTGTTGAAGTCGATGCGCAGGCTCTCGCTGCGCGCGCGCTCCTGCTGTGCCACTTCGAACTCGGCTGTCTCCGGGTCGACCTCCGGCGCGCGCACCATGACGATGCGCCGCGTCGACGTCTCGGAGAACACGTGCGCGCCGAGGTCGTAGCTGCCCATGTGCGCGGTGAGGATGATCGCGCCGCCGTGACCCGTGCGCAGTTGTTCGAAGTGCTCGAGGCCGACGAACTCCCAGTCAGGCACCGTGCGCGTCTCTCGAAAACGAGCGGTGTCGGTGATCGACCACGCGAAGTTCCAGAAGACGAGATACGTGCGAAAGAAGTTCGCGACTGGCGTCGATGCCGGCTTGATCGCTTTGAGGTTGTGCATCACGCCGCGGCGGCCGGGTCCCCACAGCAGAAAAAACAGTGACCAGAAGCCGATGACGATCGGCTCGATCCAGCTCGGCACGTTGAGCACGGCGAAGCGGAGGAGCTGTCGCCAGTACACGCCGCGTACGAGGAAGCGCTGGCGCCAGCCGGTCACTGGCGGATGATATCTCCCAGCTTCCGCACGACCGACCCGAGCCTCGGCTTCAGGATGCGGAACAGCGCGCCGCTCATCAGTGCGTCGTCGCCGGGGTAAGTCGGGACGATGTGCAGCGGAAATTTCGCGAAGATCTCGTCATCCATGCGCCGCCGGCGCGATTGCACGAGCTCGCGCTTCTTCGCGATTCGCTCCTGGTTCTGCAGGATCCACTCGAACGCGCGGAACTGCATCGCCGTCAGCGGATCGTCGATCTTCGCCAGCGCCGGCGGCCCGAAGAGTCGTCTGCGGACGCGCGACGTCAAGCTGCGCGAGCTCGCTTCGGGCATCGCTCCTTCGAACGGACTGCGGCGCAGCTCGCCGATGCGCTGGTTGCGCGTGATCGCGTAATGGTGGAGACGATGCAGGTAGGTGAGGAAGACCGCGCCGGCGGTGTCGCGCAGCGATTCATCGCTGTAATTCTTCAGCGCCGTCTGCAGCGCGTTGCGCTCGAACAGAACGCCGCGCTCGAATGCGCCGAGGCGGTCGCTGGTCGCGCTCGACGCGTGGCGCACGACGGCGTGCGGTTCGTAGATCACGCGGTTGCCGGCGATCCACGAGCGCCAGCCGAAGTCGACATCCTCGAGGTATGCGAAGTAGTCGTCGTCGAACCCGCCGAGCTCCGCGAGCCGGGCGCGCCGCGAAATCATGTTGCCGCCACATGCGAACAGGAGCTCCGATCCCGCTGCCGGCTCATCGATCGATCCGAGCGGGAAGCGAAAACCGGTCTGGAGCGCGTGACCGTCGAACGTCATCATGCCGCCGATGAAGTCGATCCGCTTTCGCTCCAGATCGATGATCTTCCCTGCGACCGAGACCACGTCGTCCGGCGCATCGTCCATGGCGCGACTCAGCGTGGCGAGCCAGCCCGGCTCCGGGACAGCATCGTTGTTGAGAAAAATCACGTTCCGCGCAGTGGACGCTCGCAGTGCTGCAGAGATGCCGCCGGTGAATCCGCGATTCGCGTTGAGTGCAAAGAGACGCGCCTCCGGATGACGCGACGCGATCGCGACCGCGCTGCCGTCTGTCGATCCGTTGTCGACCACAGCGATCGCCGCGCCCGGTACGTCCGCCAGCTGCGCCTGCACCGCGTCGAGGCACTCCAGCGTCTGCTCGCGGCCGTTCCAGTTGATGATGATGATCTCGACCGGGGCTGCGCTCAGAACGCTCCTCCGATTCGCCGTTTCAGACGATCGAGAATCGACGGCGGACGCTCCGGCACCTGCAGCCGCACGGCGAAGGCGTCCTTCTGCCTGTCGATCCACGGCCGGCTGCAGAATTCGCGAAGCGGCTCGAGCACACGTGGCCACTGGTGATCCTCGACGAATCGCGCGGCGCCGCCCGTCATGCGTTGTAATCGCGCGTCGTCGCGCAGCATCGCGACGATCGCGTTTGCAAACGCCTTCGCGTCATCGGCGTCGATGACGGACCCGGCGTCATAACGCGCGAGAATTTCGTCCGTTCCCGGCGCGGAGCTCGTGACGATCGGCAACCCGCCCCAGAGGTAGTCGAACACGCGCGTCCGCATCGACAGATCGGTCTCGACCGATTGCCGGAACGTGAGGAGCGCCAACGCGAAACGATCGAAGAACCCGCCGCGTTTGTCGTACTGGACCCACGGCTCGAACTTCACGACGCTGCTCAGCCCACGCTGCCTCACGTACGCGATCGCCTCGGCCGCTTTCCCCTGCGGCGTGAGATCGGGGTTCGGGTGCGTCGTGAACGTCAGCGTCACGTCGGCGATGGAGTTCCGGGCGATGGCGACGGCGTCGATGGCGAGGATCGGGTCGTACCAGTCGTAAATGCCGCCAAAGAGGAGATCGTGACTGTGTGCTCGAAGGTGAGCGCGCGGCGGCTGCACGCCGAACGGCGCGACGCGGATCAGCGAGTCGAGGTGCGGATCGGATTCGAACGAGATCGGGCTGAGCCGCCCGGCGGCGAGCAGCACGCCGAGATAGAAGAGCCGCTGCGCATCGGAGGCGCAGAGAAAGAAGTCGCCCCGCGCAATCGACGACATCAGCGTCGAGTGATCGTGATTGAAAACTTCCGCGCCGCGATCCGCGAAGTAGTGCAGGTTCTCGATGATGAAAGGATCGTACAGGTCGACGACGGTCGGCAGCGGCTTGCCGTGCGCGAACAGCGCGTTCGTGGCGTGACCCTGCACGACGACCGCGTCGTGCTTCCCGGTCATCTCGGCAATCGATTCAGGTGCAAGAGTCGAAGTAGCCGCACCTTCGACTGCGCCGGCGTCAGGGCTGAGCACCGTCACGACATGGCCGTCGCCAACGAGCACCTTCGTCATTTCGATAAAACGGATTCCGATGCCTGCAGGTTGGCGATGGCCGAGGGGCTCGGGGCAGACGAGGAGGACGCGCGTCATCCACGGCCTCGAAGGCGCTCCATCATCATGTGCAGCTTCCACGTTCGCGAGCGGTAGATCATGTTCAAGAGGCCCTGAAGCCGGTCGATTTCCGCGAACGCGGCGTTGCGGGCGTGCTGGAACTCTTCGTTCTCGCGCGTCAGTCGTTCGGTGTCGCGCCGCAGGATCTGCATGGTCGCTTCGAGCTCTTTGATGTAGATCGTCCGCTGGTTCACGTCGTTCTGCAGCGCCTGCATCTCGGCGATCACCTGGTTCTTCTCGCGCTCCAGGCGAGCGCGCTCGTTCTCTGCGTGTCCGCGCCGGCCCTTCTCTTCGACCACCGTGCTCTCGAGCGCAACGGCGTGACGCTTCTGCTTCTCGAATGCATTCGCAAACGTATCGTTCGTGATCAGCGACGCGTGCTTCTTCCACACCTGCAGCTTCGCATCGCGGAAGCGCTGCGATCCTTCCGGAGATTCGAGCACGATCGAGCCGCCGCCTTCGAAGTGACGGATCTCGCACGTGATGCGCGGGACGTGCGTGAACTCCCCGCGTTGCGAGAGCCGGATGAGGAAGTCCCAGTCTTCGAACAGGTCGAATGCCGGATCGAAGCCGCCGGAGTCGAGAAACGCGTCCCGCTCGGCGAGCAGCGTCGGCAGGGGGATGTAGTTGTCGACGAGCAGGATGTCGCGATCGAAATCGCCGCCGAACAGCCGTAGGCGCGAGTGGCTTTCATATCGGCCCGATCCGGCGACGTGCAGGAACGCGGAGACCGCATCGCTGTACCACGCTGCGCTCAGCGGCGCCGTCTGCGCGGCGGCGGCGAGCGTGGAGAGGTGCTCGGGGTAGTAGAGATCGTCGTCGTCGAGAAACGCGACGTACTTCGTCATCGCCGCCCGCACGCCCGTATTCATCGCCTCGGAGCGGCCGCGCGATTTGTTGTGCTCGACGAGCTCGACGCGGCCGTCGAGCTGCGGGCTGGCGCCGCCATCGTTCACGACGACGATATCGGCAGGGTACTGGTTGGCGCGGATTGAATCGATCGCTTCGCGCAGCAGTGCCGGACGATCTTTCGTTCGGACGACGACCGTGATCGGGATCGTCGCGCGGGCGGTCTCGATCTCAGACGGTTGCCCGACCGCGCGCCGGAGCGCGCTGAACGGCATCGTCCTCAACGCTGCGAGCGGCGTCGTCCAGTACGCCTCGGCAAACTTCACGTTCCGCGGCAGCGTGAGCGCGCGATACGCGTTCAGCCCGCGCGCGTAGCCGGCGTAATCGCGAATCGACATTTGCGATTCGTGCGCGGCAATGGCCCGGTACTTCTGCTCCGCGACATCCGTAATATCGACGAGGGTGTTCGGCCGCAGCGGCTGGCTCACCTCGTAGAACGCGACGCGCGCGATCGCGAGATCGGCGAAGAGACTCTCGTCGCGTTGCACGAGATTGCAGAACGCCGCGGAGAGTGCGAGGTGGTCGGGATGAATCTCGATCGGACTCGGAACGCAGATGAGATCGGGTTTGAATTCCGTCAGGTGACGATGAATCGCTTCGGCCACCTCGTCGTCGAGTGCGCGGTCCGCGAAGCGCAGAAACTCGATTTCGGCGTTGCCGAGGATCTCGAGCGCGCGGCGCGACTCCTGTTCGCGCCGTTCGCGATAAGCGTCCCGATCTTCGATCGCGGGCTCGGCCTCAGCGCCGTCGGTCGCGACGATCACCCGCACGGAGCGCCGGTCGCGAAGATGCTGCGCAAGCAGACCACCGCAGCCGATCACCTCGTCGTCGGGATGGGGAGCAAGGATCAGGAGGCGTTCGCCGAGGAGCCGCGCTGCATCGTACGGAATGCTCTCCGCTTCGATGAGCATGTCGGGCTCGATTATATGTGCCGTTGCAGGGCCGCCCTGAGTTGTCGGATGATGGAACCGGCTCAAGCGTGAACACTTCTGGCGAAGGACCTGAGTCCCGCGATCCGGCTCGAACCAGTCGTCCTCCGCAGATCGCCGGAGTTCTGGCGCTCGTCCAGGAGCTCACGCGTCTCGCTCACAGCGAATCGGCCGCGGATTTGTTCAGCCACGCTCTTGGTACGCTGGCCGGCGCCGTTCCGTTTGACGTTGGCGCGGCCGTCATGCTCGAGCAGCACCTCGACCTCTACATCACGACGCGCGCCGACGCGGGGCGCCATCTCAGCGACGCGCTCGTCAGCCGCGTACGCACGGTGTTGCGAAGCGTCATCCCACCGGAGTTCACGACGAACGACGTGATCGTGAAAGACGAGCGGGCGGTGCTTCGACCGGGTACGTCGCCCGCCGGCGTCGATCACGACGTGCACTCGGTCTTGAAGCAGGAGAACCGCACCGCCGGGCTCGTGCTCGTCTGCCGCAGGGATCCTCCGTTCAATGATGATGAGCGTCACGTCGTGGAGATCTTCGCGATGCAGGTCTCGATGCTTCTCGACAACCTGCGTGCTCGCGCGAAGATCCTCAGCCTCGCCGACGTGGACGACCTCACCGGCGTTCCGAACCGGCGCTATTTCCGCCGCCAGCTGACCTCCGAGATGGAACGATGTCGCGTGTACAACGTGCCGCTGTCGCTGCTCGTCATCGATGTCGACAACTTCAAGGAGATCAACGATACATTCGGCCACGTCATGGGCGACGTGGTGCTGTCGGAGCTTTGCGGCACGATCCGGGAATCGCTGCGCACGCCCGATTCAGTGGCGAGATTCGGCGGCGACGAATTCGCGGTGATCCTTCCGCACACCGATTCCGCAGGTGCGGCGAAAGTCGCGGAACGCATCCTGAAGCAGGTCGAGGACATGACGATCGCATCCGATGAAGAAGGTGTGATCCGCTGCACGGTCTCGATCGGCGTCGCGCAGTTTCAGCCCGCCGATGTGTCGTTCAACGACATCGTGCGTCGCGCCGACGCATGTCTGTACGATGCCAAACGTCAGGGAAAGAATCGATTCAACCTTTGATCATGGCCAATCGATATTTGATCGCCAACTGGAAGATGAACCTCCCGCCCGGCGGCACCGTCGTCTATCTCGACGCCCTCGGAGGCGCTGCGGCGGGCGACGTGCGCGTCGTCATCGCGCCGCCGTTTCCGTACATCCGCGAGATCTCGTCGCGCACGCGACTTCCCGTCGCGGCGCAGAACTGCGCGGATCACGAGAAGGGCGCGTACACCGGCGAAGTGGCGCCGGCGATGATCCGCGACTGCGGTGCGAACCACGTCATCATCGGCCACTCGGAGCGGCGAGGCCTCTACGGCGAGTCGGACGTCGTGGTCGCGCGCAAGCTGGCCGTCGCCATCGCAGCCGGGCTGACGCCGATCCTCTGCATCGGCGAAGAGCTCAGAACGCGCGACGCCGGCCACGTCGCGACATTTCTGGCCGGGCAGCTCCGCGCCGCGGCCGAAGCGGGGCTGGAGGAGGCAGCGGAGATCGTGATCGCGTACGAGCCGGTCTGGGCGATCGGAACCGGGAGGAATGCAAGTGGCGTGATGGTGGCCGAGACAGTCGCGCAGATCCGGGACGCCCTCCAGCGATTCTGGCCCGTGCGGTACGCGAAGGACCTGCCGGTGCTCTACGGCGGCAGCGTGACGCCGGACAACGTGCATGACCTGCAGGCGAACGGCCGGATCGATGGGTATCTGGTTGGCGGTGCGAGCCTCGACTCGAGCAAGTTTCTGGCGATTCTGGGGGCGATGAACGGCACCCGCTGACAGCTTGACTTGACTCGCTCTTACGGGAAGAATTCGTCGGCTCAGCGGGTTAGCAGCAGGGCACCGGAGACTCCATGATCGTACTGCTCGTCATTCTGCACGTCATCATCAGCCTGTTCCTGATCCTCGTCGTCCTCGTCCAGCAGGGCAAGGGGGCGGATCTGGCCGGCGCGTTCGGTGGCGGAGGATCTCAGACGGCGTTCGGCGCGCGCGGCGCGACGACGCTGTTGCACAAGTTGACGACCGCGTTCTTCATCCTGTTCGTCATCACCTCGATGGCGCTCGCGGTGCTGCAGGCGCGCCCGCGCAGCTCGGTCATGAGCGGAGCACCTGCCGCGCCTACGGCACCGAAGAAGTAAGCGGTTTCTTTGAATCGCCTGCCCAAGTGGCGGAATTGGTAGACGCGCACGTTTGAGGGGCGTGTGGAGAAATCCGTGCCGGTTCGAGTCCGGCCTTGGGCACCACAGTCATCTTCGCCGTCTTCGCGGCTCAGAATGACTAGCGCTCGGCGATTCTTCGGTCGTACTCCGCGGCGCGGTCGAGGAACGACTCGATGTTTCTCCCGAGCATCAGCTTGTCCGACAACTCGGTCGCCTTCTCGAAGTCACCGCGTAAGCGCTCCGCCTCGGCAAGGTAGTAATCGCGCAGTCCCGTTTCGATGTTGAACTCGGGATACTTCTCGGCGAGCGTGCGCATCCACTCTTCGACCTGCCGCCGCCGGTCCTTGTCGCCGTTGCCTTTCTTCAGATCGTCGAGCAGCGTCTGGACAACGCTCGACAGAATCTGCGCCTTCTGATCCTGGACCGCACTCTCCGCCATCGCGCGCGAATCGTATCACTGCGCACTCCACTACAATGCGCGCCGTGAAGGTGCTGATCGCGAATCGCGGCGAGATCGCGGTGCGCATCATCCGCGCGTGCCGCGAGATGGGCTACTCGACGGTCGCGGTTTACTCCGACGCCGATCGCTCCGCGATGCACGTCGCCTACGCCGATCAGGCGATGCCGATCGGTCCCGCACCGTCCCGCGAGAGTTACCTGCGCATCGATCGCATCCTCGACGCCGCGAAGAAAACCGGAGCCGGTGCGGTGCATCCGGGCTACGGCTTCCTCGCCGAGAACGCGGGCTTCGCGCGGGCCTGTCGCGACGCGGGCCTGCTGTTCGTCGGACCTTCGCCGGAATCGATCGAAGCCATGGGCTCGAAGACGGAGAGCCGTCAGCGGATGACGGCGGCGGGCGTGCCGGTCGTGCCGGGACTCACTGAAGCTGTGAAGTCGGTCGACGAGATCGTCCAATTCGGCCGCAGCGCCGGCTATCCGATCATGATCAAGGCGAGCGCGGGCGGCGGCGGGAAGGGCATGCGGCTCGTCGAGCGCGAGTCCGATCTGCGCTCGCTCTTCGAACGTGTCACGAGCGAGGCACAATCATTTTTCGGCGACGGCTCCATTTACGCGGAGAAATTCGTCGCGTCCCCGCGGCACATCGAAGTGCAGATCCTCGGCGATCAGCACGGCAACCTCATTCACCTCGGCGAACGCGAATGCACGCTGCAGCGGCGGCATCAGAAGGTCGTCGAGGAGTGTCCGTCGCCCGTCGTCGACGCCGGGCTCCGCGAACGCCTCGGCAAGATGGCGGTTCAGGCGGCGCGCGCAGTCAACTACTACTCCGCCGGAACGATCGAGTGCCTCATGGGGCCCGACCGGCAGTTCTATTTCCTCGAGATGAACACGCGGCTGCAGGTCGAGCACCCTGTCACAGAGATGGTCTGGGGTGTCGACATCGTCAAGGAGCAGCTGCGGATCGCGCAGGGCGAGAAGCTCGGCGTCGAGCAGAGCGACCTGGCGCCGAACGGTCACGCGATCGAGTGCCGCATCTACGCTGAAGATCCTGCACGCAAGTTCGCGCCGTCACCGGGACTGATCCGCTACATCAACCTGCCGCAGGGACCGGGCGTTCGGAACGAGAACGGCGTCTATGCCGGCTACACGGTCCCGGTCTTCTACGATCCGATGCTGTCGAAGCTCGTCTGCCACGGCGCGACCCGCGAAGAGGCCATCGCGCGCATGAAGCGTGCGCTGACCGAGTATCGCGTCGAAGGGATCGAGACGAGCATCCCGTTCTTCACGTCGATCATGGACAACCCCGACTTCGTTGCCGGGAACTTCGATACGGGATTCATCGATCGTCTCCTGCCGCAGATCGACTTCAGCAGTGGCGCTGCAGGCGACGGCGTTCGCGACGCGGCCATCGCTGCGGCAGCGATCATGGCTTTCGAAGAGTCTCAGAACGTTCGGCTGCCCGATGACAGCGGATCGGCGTGGAAGCGCGCCGGACGTGCCGAGGGGCTGCGGTGAAGTTTGTCGCGCGGCAGGACGGCGACGATATCGAGGTCGAGGTCGAGCGGCACGGCAGCGCATATCGCGTGCGCATCGGTGATCGCTCACTCGAAGCCGACTTCGTTCCCGTGGGCATGTTCGTGCGCTCGCTGCGATTGCGCGACGGAACGCAGTACTCGCTGATTCACCATCGCGAAGGTACTCAGCATTCTGTGACGCTCGCCGGCACGACGATTCACGTCGAGGTCATCGATCCGCTCGCGCTTCGGCGCCGCCGCACTGACGAAGGATTCGCGGCCGGAGGCGTCGTGAAAGCGCTGATGCCCGGCCGCGTCGTCCGGGTGCTTGTCGAAAAAGGCGCGCCAGTGCAGAAAGGCGCGGGCCTGCTCATCCTCGAAGCGATGAAGATGGAGAACGAGATCGTTGCGCCGGTCGACGGGTTCGTCGATCAGATCTTCGTCTCGCCGGGCGATACCGTAGACAGCGGCGCCGATCTGGTGCACATCGGCGAACCCCTATAATCGATTCATGTCAGCGACCGAGGCGACGGGTCCTTATCGCATCGGGGAGCGAATCGGGTCGTCCGTCTGGAAAGGTGAGGACACGCGCAACGGCCGCGCGGTCGCGCTGAAGATTCTCAGCAAACAACTGCCGAAGGACCCCGGCCGGCGAGAGAGCCTCATTCGCGAAGTGCGCGTCGCTGCGGCGCTGTATCACACGTTTCTCGTTCCGATCCTGGAGATCGTGCCGATCGGCGACAACCTCGTGATGGTCATGTCGATGATCGAGGTGCTGCCGATCTCGAAGTACGTGAACGGGAAGCCGCTGTCGCGCACCGACTTCTTCCGCCTCGCGTATCAGCTCGTCAACGGAGTGAAGTACCTCCACACCAAGGGTCTCGTCCACACGAATCTCAACGGCGACTCGGTCATGGTGACGCCGGACGCGCAGATCAAGATCGGCGGCTTCAACATGTCGAACCTGCTGCTCAAGCCGGGCAGCGTGTCGGCGATGTATCAGCAGAAGGGCGGCGACCCGCGTTGCGTCGCGTACATGGCCCCCGAGCAGATCATCAATCAACCGGTCGAGGCTCGCACCGACATCTACTCCGCAGGTGTCGTGATGTACGAGATGAGCACGGGCAAGCTGCCGTTCCAGGCGCAGAGCGCAGCCGACTTCGCCCGCAGGATCGTCGAGGCCCAGCCCGCCTCACCTGCGACGTTCAATCCTACGATCGACAAGGCGATCCTCGGGATCCTCGGCCGCTGCCTGTTCAAGGACCAGTTCCGGCGCGAGAAGGACGCGAAGACTCTTCTCGAGAACATCGCCAAAGCCGATCCGGAGGCGCCGAAGTTCGCCGCGGAATTGGTCGCTCGTGCGTCCGGAACGGCGACTGCGGCGCAGGATCCGTCGACGAAGCAAGCGATCCTGTTGATCGGCGAAGTCGCCGATTACGAACAGCTTGCCGCTGCTGATCCGGCCGCGGCCAGCCGCGCGTCCGCCCGCATGCAGCAGATCCTGGGCGAAGCGGTGTATCTGTTCAATGGGCAGGTGCTCGATCCATTCGGCACGCGCATGGTGGCGGAGATGCCGAACGTGGAGAACGCGCTCGAGGCGGCGCGCAAGGGCGAGTTCGACTTCACACCGGATCAGCAGAGCGGAGAACCGGTCCAGGTTCGCATGCTTCTGCACGCGGGTAATGTCGTCGCGAAAGACGGCGTCGTCGCCGGCCAGGGAGTGACGCGTGCCGAAGAGATCCTTTCGCAATTGCCGCCGCGAACGCTGCACATCACCGAAGACTTTCTGAAACGCGGCAAAACGGGCGCCGTGCGTATCCGTGACGCCGGAGCGCGTTCAGGTGTGAAGCTCTACACGATCGTGCCGTCCGAGCCACCCGTGGCCGCGCCATCGACCGAGCTCGAGGCCGATGAAGCGGAAGCGGAAGTCGAAATGCAGGCGGCACTCGATGCGACGAGAAAGCGCCGCACGCGCAACATCGGCCTCATTGCCGCTGCTGTCGTGCTCGTCGTCATCGCCGCCGCCGCTGCGGCGCTGCTTCGCAGACGTCCCGTAGATCACGCGACGACCGCGAGCGAAGTGCCGAAACGGGTGCAGCAGGCGCCGCGAGCTGCGAAGGTCGTGATCAATCCGATTACGGTGGAGGGAAACGATCCCGCTCTCGCCGATCGTGCGAACGCGATCCGCCTCGCCTCAATGGACATCCTGCGCGGCGCGAGCGGCGTGCAGATCAGCGACACGCCCGCCACCGATGCCACCTCGATCGGCGCGACGATTCGGACCGGAACAGCAGGCCCGGAGATGCTGCCGCAGGGTCCGTCCGCCGCTGCCGCCGTTCCGGTTCCCGATGCGGCGAGCGGAATCCGTGCGCTGCTCGACTGGGTGGCTGCTCGCGCGAACGTCGCCATTCGCGGAGTGAGTCAGAATCCAGCGGCGCTCAACGCATACGCAGCCGCGATCACGGCGACAGCAAGCGATCCGGCAAAGGCAGAGGCATCGCTGAAGGCGTCTGTCGCCGCAGATCCGGCGTTTCTGCCTGCCCAGCTCCTGGCGATGCGGTACTTCTCGACGCACGACAACGTGCAACAGGCGGCCGAAGCGGCGAAGCAGATCATCGCGATCGACCCGACGAACATGGACGCGGCGCGACTCGTCGCGCGCACGATGTTGTCGAATGGCGACGTGCAGTCCGCATTCGCTGCATACAAACTCATTCTGAAGAAGAATGGTGGCGATACCGAGGCGCTGACGCACGTCGCGCGCTACGCGCTTTCGGCCGGCGATCTGAACGAATTCAACCGCGCGCGGACGCTTCTGCAGCGCGTTCCGCCGGGCCAGGTCACGGTTCACGAGCCCGACCAGCTCGCGGCCGCAGGCCGCCTGCAGCCCGCCGTCGACCGCTACTACACGATCGAGGAGCAGGTCCCGAACAACCCTGCGCTGTCGCTGAAGATCGGCCGCATCTCCGTCCTGATCCATTCGCTGCCGATCGCCGACATCGAGCTCAACAAACTGCAATCGTCCGATCCGACGTACGGCTACCACCTGCTGAAGGCGTACATGGCCGCGCATCAGAAGAATGCGGCGGACGCACAGAAGGATCTGGACCTTGCCGGGAAGGCGTCGATTGCCGGTGACGATTACTGGACCTGCGCGGCCGAGGTTTACGTGCTTCTCGGAGACAACCAGAAGGTGCTCGCATCGCTGGAGAAAGCCGTCGCTCGCAAGGAGCCGACGGCCAGTTACATCCTCAACGATCCGCTGTTCGCGTATTTGAAGGGCGATGAACGCTTCGAGAAGGTCCGCACCGCCGCAACGGCGGCGCAGCAGGACATCCGCACCGCGCTGGCGCAGGTCGTGATCTGATTGACCCTCATGATCGTCACTGCCCGACTCAGCTTCTCCGCCGCACACCGTCTCCACAATCCGAACCGCGACGCCGATTGGAACCGCCGCACGTATGACAAGTGCGACAACCCGAAGGGACACGGCCACAACTACTTCGTGCAGGTGAGCGTCCGTGGAAAGGTCGATCCGGAAACCGGAATGCTGATCGATCTGAAGAAGCTGAAGGACATCATTCGCGATCGCGTGGTCGACCGCGTCGACCATCGCAACCTGAACGAGGACGTCGATTTCCTGCGCGGCGTCGTGCCGACGGCCGAGAACCTCGCGCGCTGCTTCTGGCAGCAGCTCGATCCGGCGATCACCGAAGGGAAACTGTACGAGATCGTGCTCGAGGAGACCGAGAAGAACTCGGTGATCTACCGCGGAGAGGATGAGTGATGAACTACGACCTCGCCATCATGGCGCTCGAAGGGTTGACGCACGCGCCGATGACGATCCGCGCAGAAGGCCGCGAGGTCATCATCGAAGGTGAAGGCGCTTCATTCAAAGAGCTCGCGCGCCTGTGTCTTCTCCTCGGCGGGGCGACCACAACTGGAGAAGATGCATTCGAGCTTCAGCCTGGAACGCATCTCACCCGGGACTCGGCCCGCCTGAGGCTGCGCCTGACCGCTCAGGATTCGTAGTCGGGGCTGTAGGTCACGAGCTCCCGCAGAAACCGCACGCGATTCGTGTTGTCCTCGTCGTCGACCTCGAGCAGATCGCGGATCGACAACATCCCGACGAGGTTCCCTTCCTTCACGACCGGCAGATGACGGCAGCCGACCGTGTGCATCTTCGCCAGCGCTGAGTCGACGCTGTCTTTCGGATCGGCGACGACGATGTCCTTCGTCATCACTTTCGAGACAGCCGTCTTTTCGGGATCGAGTCCCTCGGCGACAACGCGTGACATCACATCGCGCTCGGAGAAGACGCCGACCAGACGGCCGGAGTCGAGCACCGCGACGGCGCCGACGTTTGCGGTCGACATCTTGCGGGCGGCGTCGCGTACTTTGTCAGAGCTGTTGACGTGGATGAGCGGATGACCTTCGATGATCTGCCCGATCTGACTCATACGATCCTCCTTCGCCGCGCAGCGCGGAGATTAGCACTAGAACCGGATGAGCGTGTGCACGTCCACGCCCTCGAGCTTCTTCCTCGGATCGAGGAACGTGAGCTCGATGACCGTGGCGATACCGACCAGCACGGCGTCGAACCCCTGCACCAGCGCAGCAGCGGCTGCGGCGGTCCCGCCGGTGGCCAGTACGTCGTCGACGACGAGCACGCGGTCGTTCGGCGTCAGCGCGTCGTCGTGGATCTCGAGCGCGTCGATGCCGTACTCGAGGGTGTACTCGTTGCGGCGCGTGGTCCATGGCAGTTTGCCGGGCTTGCGGATGGGCACGAATCCGGCGCCTAGGACGCGGGCGACGCAGCCGCCGAAAATGAAACCGCGCGATTCGATTCCGGCGACGGCGGTGATGCCGGCGCGGCGATACGGATCGGCAAGCTCATGGATGCTGCGTTCGAGCGCGCGCGCCGAGCGAAGCAGGGGAGTGATGTCTTTGAAGACGATGCCCGGTTTCGGGAAGTCGGGGACGTCGCGGATGAACGCGCGGAGCTCGTCGGCCGCCGCCATCAGAATTTCACGTCGAAGTCACCGAGCCGGCCGGTGAATTCCTTCGTCTCCTGATCGATGTGAGTGACTTCTGCGTAGCGGGGCCCCTCTTTCAGCTCCTCAATCCATTCGTCGATCGATTTCTTGTCGCCTTCGACCATCGCCTCGACGGTGCCGTCGCGCAGGTTCTGGATCGAGCCCTTCAAACCGAGACGGCGCGCGACGCGCGTCGCGAAAAAGCGATAGCCGACCCCCTGGACCTTTCCATGGATCTTGATGAGCCGCAACTCTTTCATGTCGCGCGATCTTATCAGCGCCGGTGGCGCCTGCGATGCTGCGTCGTTTTCTTCTTGTGCGACGATTTCGCCGCCGCCTTCGGCGCCTCCTGCACGACGACTTTCGGCGGCGCGTTCTTCATTTCCTCGACGCTCTGCTGCAGGTTGCTGAGCACTTTGGTGTGCTCCGCGTTTTCGTCTCGCATTCGTTTGATCTCGGCCTCGAGCTCCTTGCGTTCCTGATCGGCGAGCGTCGAGAGAGCAACCGTGGCCGCTGCGGCGGCGTCCGTCCGCGGATACTCCTGCATGATCTTCGAGAGCTCCGCACGCGCTGCGTCGCGCTTCCCCGCTTCGAGATCCCTGCGCGCGCTCTTCATCATCGCATCGGCTTTCAGATCGTTGGGAACGGTGAGCGAGAGATACGCGGCGACTCCGCCGACCAGTGCCGACACGATCGCCGTGGCGATCAGAAGCGAGCGCACTCTCATGGCGCTACTCTTTCCAGCCGAAGCGGCCCACGAGCGGGACGAACTCCGCGCTGCCGCAGTCTTCGATCTGCACGGCCGTGCCGACCCGCGTCACGCGCGCCAGGCGCTGCTGGTTGCCGGATCCGATCGGGATGACCATTTTGCCGGTACGGGCGAGTTGCTGGACCAGCGGCTCCGGCACTTGGGGCGCCGCGGCCGCGACGATGATGCGGTCGAACGGCGCCTGGTCCGACCAGCCGTACGTCCCGTCGAAGACTTTCACCGACGCGTTGTTGATGCGCAAGTCGCGGAACAGTTGTGCGGCGCGCAGCGCCAGCTCGTTGATTCGCTCGATTGAGAAAACCTTCGCGCACAGCTTCGACAGAACAACTGCCTGGTATCCCGTTCCCGTGCCAATCTCCAGGATTTTCTCGCTGCCGTTGAGCTCGAGGAGCTCGATCATGCGCGCGACGATGTACGGCTGCGAGATCGTCTGCTTCGCCCCGATCGGCAGCGCGCCCGGACCGTAGGCCTTCGACTGGACCACCGGCGGGACGAAGAGATGGCGCGGGACTTCGCGCATCGCCTGCAGGATCCGCGGATCACGAATGCCGCGCGCCGCGACGTGGCGCTCGACCATCAGGGCGCGCTGGTGCTCGAAGTCGCGCTCTCGCGCGGCGGTCTCATCGAGCTTTGGCGAAATTGCCAAGCATCTCCTCGAGCGGTTTCAGCCGCGGAATCGAATCGTGGTGCGTCAGGTCGAGGTGCAGCGGCGTAATCGACACGAATCCGTTCTGCACCGCTTCGAAGTCGGTGTTCTCGCCGGGGAACCACGTCGGCTCTTCGCCGCCGATCCAGTAGTACTTCCGTCCGCGCGGGTCGAGGCGCTCGATCACTCCTTCAGAGTAAATGCGCTTGCCGAGCCGCGTCACTTTCACGCCCGTGAACTCGGATGGCGGAAAGTTCACGTTGAGGATGATTCCGGGATCGGGCTTCTGGCGCAGCAAAATGCTCGTCAGCTCTGCCGCAAACGCAGCGCTGCGATCGAACGAAAAGTGCTCGCCGACGAGCGACGAGAACGCGATCGACGGAATGTTCAGCAGCGCGCCTTCGAACGCCGCGGAGATCGTGCCGGAGTACGTCACGTCGTCGCCGAGGTTCGGGCCGAAGTTGATGCCGGAGACGACGATGTCGGGCCGTGAGCCTTTCAGCAGCGAGAGGACGGCGAGGTTGACGCAGTCGGATGGCGTACCGTCGACGATCCACTCCTTTTCTTCGAGCTTGAGCAGCCGCAACGGACGGTTGAGCGTCAGCGCGTGTGACGCCGCGCTCTGCTCGCGATCGGGCGCGACGATGACGACTTCGCCGACTTCGCGCAACGCCGCGGCAAGTTTGCGAATCCCTTCGCTGTAGATGCCGTCGTCATTCGTGACGAGGATCCGTGCCATTGGAAGTCATCGTAGCAGACGGTCATTCTGAGCCGAGCAGACGGCGCCGATCAGCGCAGTCGTGCCGATGACCGCGAGGAGGGAACCGGTCCACGCAGGAGCGCGGCTGCGGCGAGGTGACGGCGTTTCAACGAGTGCTCGTCGCCGCGGGACGGCGCGCGCGCTGCAGCTCGATCAAACGCCTCTGCAGGTTCGCCATCATCAAAACGAAGACGATCAGGATCAGCAGGGCGATGATGCGCGCGGTCCAGCGCGACGTCATCGGCGCCACCTCTCGCCGTATTGCGCAGCCCACTCGATCGCGTAGCGCATCGGCCGCGCGTCGGCGACACCTTTGCCGGCGATGTCGAACGCCGTTCCGTGATCGACCGAACAGCGAAGGTACGGCAGGCCGATCGTCACGTTGACGGATCGCTCGAACTCGAGCGTCTTCACGGCGATCAATCCCTGGTCGTGGTACATCGCCATCACGACATCGTACTTTCCGTCTCGCGCGGCGAGGAAGATCGTGTCCGCCGGCGCCGGTCCGGCGATGTCGATGCCGCGCAGCCGCGCCATTTCCACGCCGCGCAGAATCGTCTCTTCTTCGCGCCCGAACCGGCCGCCCTCGCCGGCGTGCGGATTGACGCCCGCCGCGACCAGTCGCGGCGCTTTCCCGTAGAGCCGCTGGTAAGAGCGCGACGTGAGCTCCGCGAGCGCGGCGATTTTCTCCGCGTCGATCGATGCGATCGCCTCCGCGAGCGGCACGTGCACGCTGAGCAACACCGTCCGGATCGACGGCGAGTCGAAGTACATGGCGTAGTCGTAACCGTAGCGCTCGAGGCCCGCGCGCGCGGCCAGCAGCTCGGTGTGCCCGGGCACGGTCGCGCCGGCGAGCGCGATCGACTGCTTGTGAATGGGCGCGGTGACGAGCGTGTCCGCTTCACCACGCTCGATCGCCCCGACCGCGGCGTCGATTGCGTCGAGCGCGATCCGCCCGTACTCCGCCGACACTTCACCGAAGCGAAGCTCGACGGGATTCGGCCGGATGTCGCAGAAGCGGACGTTTTTCGGAACGGTCCACACCTTCTGCGCGTGGTCGAGGCAGCCGAAGAGCCACACCGGAACATTCAGGCCTTCCAGCGCTTTGAGCACGACCTCGGCGCCGATGCCTGCGGGATCCCCGAGCGTGACGGCGATCGGTTTCACAGCGACAGAGGCGAGATTACCTCTGATCTCTGTTCTCTGCCGCCTCTTCTTCCTTGAACAGGTACTTGATGCAATGTTTCTGGATGAGCAGGTTCGGCGCGCCTTCCCGGTTCACCTTCAGCGCGTTCCTGTCGTACCACTCGATCGCGCCGCGGATCACTTCACCGTCGGTCATGACGATGACCATCGGCGCCTTCGAGTTCATCTGTTTGAGGTAATAGAAATTCTCGGCGTTGGTGACTTCAGGCGGCGCAGGCCGGTTGTTGCGGCCATTGTTGTTGTCCTTCTTGCCCATCCGGCGGAAGTCGGTCACGGTGCGGAACATTCGCCGTCCCGTGTTGTTACCTTCGCCCTCGTACGGCCGGTTCGAATATGGCATCGCCGCCTCCAGTGTGCCCGCCTCAGAATTTTGTGCTCGGGATCGCGTGAATCGCTTCCGGCGCTCCATTGCGAAGTGCGTGCCGTATGCACGGCCGCGGTTGCGGCAAGCATGTGCAATTACCTAGAATTGCGCGCTTTCTGGAGGGCCCCTTGAACTCAGTCGTCTGCGTCAGCCACGTGCCCGATACCGAATCGCGGATCAAGATCGGCGCCGACAAGGAGCGTGTCGAGGAAACCGGAATCAAGTTCATCGTCTCGCCCTATGACGAGTACGCGCTCGAAGCAGCCATCCGCGTGAAGGAGGCGAAGGGCGGCGACGTCACCGTGATCACGTTCGGTCCCGACCGCGCGGCGCAGGCGCTTCGCGAATGCCTGGCTCGCGGCGCGACCAAAGCGCTGCACGTGAAGGGGGACGTGGCGAACGCCGACTCCCTCGGAATCGCGAAGGTCCTCGCCGCCGCGATCAAGAGCGTGCCGCACGACCTTGTGCTCTTCGGCAAGCAGGGCGTCGGCACCGACAACGCGCTCGTCGGCCCGATGGTCGCGGAGATCCTCGGATACCCGCAGGTCAACGTCGTCACGCATCTCGAAGCCGGCGATGGCAAGGTCACAGCGCATCGCGAGATCGAAGGTGCCGAGGAGATCATCGAGGCCTCGACGCCGGCGGTGATCACGGCGCAGAAGGGTCTCAACGAGCCGCGCTACGCGTCGCTCAAAGGAATCATGGCCGCGAAGAAGATTCCGATCGATACGAAAACCGTCGCGGATCTCGGCTTGAGCGATTCCGACATCTTCAAGCAGCGCGTCGTCGTCGTCTCGATCGACCTGCCGGCGGAGAAAGCCGGCGGACGCAAGATCGACGGTGCCGATCCCGCGACAGCCGCGAAAGAGATCGTGAAGTACATCCGGGAAGAGGCGAAGGCGCTCTAAGGAGACTCCATGCCGGGCGTTCTGGTGTTTTGTGAAGTGAGCGACGGGAAGCTGAAGAAAGCTTCGCGCGAGGCGTTGTCGATCGGTCGCAGGATCGCTGCGAAAACGGGCGGGGATCTCGCCGGCGTCGCCGCGGGATCGAACGCGAAGAACGCTGCCGCTGAAGCGGGTCGCTATGGAGCGAAGAAGGTCCATGTCGCGTCGAGCGACGCGCTCGACGCCTACACGACCGAAGCGTACGCAGGACTGCTGCAGCAGGTCATCAGCGACGTAAAGCCGAGCGTCGTCTTGTTCGGCGGAACCTCGAACGGCCGCGACCTCGCTCCTCGAATCGCAGCGCGGCTCAACGTCGGAGTTGCGTCGGACGTCGACCGCCTCGACTGGCTTGACGGGAAACTGCGCGCGCGGCGTCCCGTGTACTCAGGCAAAGCGTTCGCGACGGTCGACGTAATCAGCACGCCGGCGATCGCGACCTGCCGCCCGAACGCATTTCCCGCAGAAGAGGCGGGCAGCGGCGCGGCCGAGATCGTCGATGTGAGCTTTCAGCCGGGTCAGGCGAAAGCGCGACTGGTCGAGACGAAGACGCCCGAGACTGGCGAGATGTCGATCGCCGAAGCGGACATCATCGTGTCCGGTGGCCGCGGTTTGAAGGAAGCGGCAAACTTCTCGTACATCCGCGATCTCGCGCACGCGATCGGCGGCGCCGTCGGCGCGTCCCGCGCGACCGTCGATGCCGGCTGGATCGACCACCAGCACCAGGTCGGCCAGACCGGCCGCGTCGTCAGCCCGAACCTCTACATCGCGGCCGGCGTGTCGGGCGCGATTCAGCATCTCGCCGGCATGTCGTCCTCCAAGCACATCATCGCAATCAACAAGGATCCGGAAGCACCGATCTTCCGTGTCGCCGATCTGGGGGTCGTCGGCGATCTTTTCCAGATCCTTCCGGCGCTCACCGAAGAGGTGAAGAAGGTCAAGGCGCGCTGAGGCAGTTCGCTTGTTCGATTATTGAACAGGCGTTGTCGATTCGGACGACCACGCAGTCCCGCAACCAAGGCATAACTCTCGCACTACACACCAGTTAGCACCCGTTCAAACGTTGGACGGGGGATTGCGAATTGAGGGTTGCATGACAGTTCACCGCACCGCCGCCGCACTCCTCGTGGCAAGCGTGCTGGTGACTTCTCCTGTTGCAGCCGAATCAGCGTCCGCAGCGATGAGAGTGTCCGTGCAAGTGGTCGCGCGCGCGGTCGTTTCCGTCGACAGCGAGCCGCAGTCGATCGAGATCACGCCGGCCGACATTCGGCGCGGGTACGTCGATCTCGATCAGCCGATCGTCGTTCGCGTCCGCACGAACAGCCGTCGCGGCTACATGCTCCAGGTGAACAATGACAGCGAGACGTTCTCGACGATCGAGCTCGCGCTTCCCAATGCCGCGATGACTGTCTCTTCGCACGAGAGCTGGCTGCAGCGGCCGTATGTTCCGGGCGGCGATGTCATGGCGGTTCGCGCGCGCCTGCATCTCGCGCCGGGCGCCAGCGCGGGCCGGCAGCCGGTGCCGGTCGCGTTCACGGCGTCCCCTCTGTAGCCTGCTCACGCTACAATCGTTCCGCTGCTGCGCCGAAGAGTTTCCGCCGCAATCTCTCGGGACGACAGACTGGCCATTCGTCGGTCTCATATCCCCGCCGCCGCAGTTTCCAGCGAACTCGAGTTTCTCGTGACGAACGCCGCGTTCACGAAGCTCGTCGGTCTCGCGCCGAGCGCGTTGAAAGCCGCGAATCTGCTCGATGTGCTCGACGCCGGCGATCGCGACCTGGTCGGCGATCGGCTCGAAGCGCTGCGCAACGGTGAGCGCAACGTACAGATCGAGGTCCGGCTCCGCAACGGAGGATGTCATCGCGCGCTGCTCATCGTTCATCGAAGCGGGCGGGGCGCGCGGGCGCCGCTGATCGCGTACTTCGTCAGCCTGCGCGAGGAGAAGAACCTCGAGGACGACCGCAGCGAGCTGCTCGACGCGATTGAGCGGGCGGCGTGGGAGTGGCGGCGGACGTTCGATGCGGTCGAGACGCCGATCGTGATTGTGGGCGTCGAAGGGTCGGTCGCTCGCATCAATCGCGCGGCGCGCATGCTCGTTGGAAAGCAGTACGGCGACATCGTCGGACGGTCGCTTCGCGAGCTCCCGCCGAACGAGCCGTGGTTATCGATCGCCGATCTGACCGAGGACGTGCAGAAGAGGAGATCGCCGGCGGCGCGCCAGGTGAAGGACGCCGACGGACACACACTCGACCTGCTGGCGATGCTGTTCAACGCCGAAGATTCTCGAGATCAGCGCGTCATCGTCATCGTATGGGATGTGTCGGCGCTCGTCGATCTTCAGATGCGCCTCGAGCAGCAGCGAACGATGGCGACGATGGGCGCGCTCGTCGCCGGCGTGGCGCACGAGGTTCGCAATCCACTGTTCGCGATTTCGGCGACCGTCGATGCGATGGAACAGGCCAGCGGCGGCGTGCTGCAGGAGTATTTTGAAGTGCTGCGCGAGGAGATCGACCGCATGACGCGGCTGATGCAGGACCTGCTCGCGTACGGCCGGCCGGCTGCTCCGGTGTTCAATCCGATCACGACGTCGGAGGTGATCGAGTCGGCAGTCCGCAACTCCAGCACGCTCGCCACTCGGCTCGGAGTCGAGCTCAAGACCTCTCTTCACGGGAACCCGACCATCATCGCGGACCGCGACCGGCTCGGGCGCGCAATCGAGAACCTGATCGACAACGCCGTGCAGCATTCGCCGGCAAAGTCGGTCGTGACGGTGCAAAGCGCGATACGCATCGCCGGCCGCACGCGTTACCTCGACATCAAAGTCCTCGATCGCGGGCGCGGATTCGCCGAAGACGATCTTCCTCGCCTGTTCGAACCGTTCTTCTCGCGACGAAAAGGGGGAACCGGCCTTGGACTCGCGCTCGTGCAGCAGATCGTGACCGAGCACGCGGGCGAGGTGCGCGCCGGAAATCGCTCCGGCGGCGGCGCAGAGGTGACTCTGTCGATCCCGTTGCCGCGGGACTGACCTGTATACTCGCCAGTCGTCCGGGGGTTGCGGCGTGCCCAGGAACAGAGTACTTCTGGTTGAAGACGATCGCGGCATCCGGTTCGGCATCCGGAACTTCCTCGCCGGCCGCGACTTCGACGTCGACGAAGCGGAGACGATCAAACAAGGCGAGGAGAGTTACCGGCAGAACCGCCCGGATCTCGTCATCCTCGACTACTCCCTCCCCGACGGCAACGCGCTCGAGGTGCTGCCTCGCCTCAAGGCCGCCGACTCGACGATTCCGATCGTCATCCTCACGGGACACGGGTCGATCGACCTGGCGGTCCGGGCGATCAAGGAAGGCGCCGAGCAGTTTCTGACGAAGCCCGTGCAGATGCAGGCGCTGCTCGTGGTCATTGAGCGGCTGCTCGACGTGCAGCGCGTCCGCCACCGCGAACAGGCCCGGACAACACAGCAGGAGCGAACCGGCGGGGTCGATCCATTCATCGGCGTGAGCGGCGCGATCAAGTCGCTCCGGGAGCAGGTCAATCACGTCGTGGCCACCGATCGTCCAATCCTGATCCTCGGCGAGACTGGGACCGGCAAGAGCGTCCTCGCGACCTGGCTGCACAAGAACGGTCCGCGCGCCGACGAGGCGTTCGTGGACCTGAACTGTGCCGGTCTCGCCCGCGAGTTTGTCGAGACCGAATTGTTCGGACACGAAAAGGGAGCGTTCACCGGCGCCGTGTCAGCGAAGACGGGACTCCTCGAAGTTGCACATCGCGGCGTGCTTTTTCTCGACGAGATCGGCGACGTTGACATTCAGGTGCAGCCGAAGCTCCTGAAAGTGCTCGAAGAGAAGCGTTTCCGCCGGATGGGCGATGTGCGCGATCGCGTGACGGACGTACAGCTCATCGCTGCGACACACCAGGACCTGCACGCACTCATTCGCGAGAAGAGGTTCAGAAGCGACCTTTACTTCCGTATCAGCACGATTCCGCTGACGATTCCTCCGCTCCGCGAGAGGCGCGAAGACATCCCGCTGCTCGTTGACTTCTTCGTGAGCCGCTTTGGAACGGAGATGTCGTCGCCGCACATCGAAGTCGCACCGAGCGCGATGAAGATGCTGCAGGACTACGCGTGGCCGGGCAATGTGCGCGAGGTCAAGAACGTGATCGAGCGCGCGATTCTGGTCAGCGACAGGCAGACGATCTCCTCGCGCGATCTCCGGTTCGAGACGGAAGAGATGGCGGGGGGCGGCTCGGTACCGACCGACATGACGCTCGAACAGGTCGAGCGCTGGTACGTCGAGCGCGTTCTTCGCGAAGAAAGTGGCCGCGTTGACGCCGCCTCGCGGCGCCTCGGCATTCCGCGCAGCACGCTGTATCAGAAGATCAAGAAGTGGGACCTGACGGTTTCCCGTTCTTAGACGCTCTGCGTCTGAATTCCAGAACGAGAAGCGGCCAAAAACTCACGCTTTCACGATTTTTCAATCACTTAGCTCTCACGCTGCGTTGACGGAGGTACGGCGCACTCCTTGCGAATGACGATTAACCGTGAAGCGCATCCTCCTGGTCGATGATGAGAAGAGCATCCTCTTCGCTCTGCGTCAGTACTTCCTGCAGCAGGGCTACGTCGTCGACTCGGCGATGACGAGCGAGCAGGCGCTCGAACTGCTCGCCGCCGAGCATTACGCTGTCGCGATCGTCGACGTCGAGCTCCGCGGGAGCCGCGACTCCTCCGACGGGATCAATCTCGCTTACTTCATCCGCCGGCACGCGCCCGCCACGGCCATCATCATCCTCACCGCTCTCGAGACATCGGAGACGGCGCAGCGCGCGCGCGAAGCGGGCGTGCACTCCTTCCTCCAGAAGCCCGCTCCCTTGTCGCAGATCGCCGACGTTGCGTTCGGTTTGATGCGCGACGCGTCGGAAGCCAGCCGCTGAAGTCGCGCCCGTCGCGACCCCCGCAACCCTGTCCAGTTTCTAAACGTCAGACAAGCTTTGTCTGGATTCCAGAAAAGAGACACGTTTTCGGAGCACCGTGATTTCGCAAAACAAGACGTAACTCGCTGTTATCAATGTGCTTACACTGGAATCTGCGGTCGAGCCCGAGTTGGGTATACCGGCTGCACTAAGAGCTGGCAACGCGAGGTCAGAACAAGCAAGTGGAGACCAAGCGAGATCGTCCAAAGGTCAACAAAAAGGCCGCGAGGCCAAAGAAAGTCAGGAGAAAGAAAAATGAACCGCTCAGTCACCTTCCTCATCGCCCTCGTCGCAGTGGTTGTCAGTGTTCCGGTCTTCGCCGCGTCAACGGCCACGGCCACCCTCAACGTGACCGCCAGCGTTTCGACGGTCTGCACCATCAGCACGACTCCGGTCGCGTTCGGCGCATATGACCCGGTCGTCGCGAACAACACCACCGGAGCCGATATCGACGCGCAGGGCACTGTCGTTGTGGCCTGTACGAAGAACGCGGCGAATGTGTGGATCGACCTCAACGGTGGCGGCCATGCGGCTGGTACGGCCTTTGGTACGCGTGCAATGAACGGCCCGGGCGCCGCTGGCGTCGAGCTGCTCGGCTATGACCTCTTCAAGGATGCCGGACGCAGCACGGTTTGGAGCACCGGTCAGAACACCGGCGGCGTGCAGTACGCACCGGCTTCGAAGGCGGCGTTCACGGAAACCGTGTACGGCCGGCTCTTCAAGGGTCAGGACATCTCGGCCGGCGCGTATGCCGACGCAGTCACCGCGACGATCAACTACTAACGCTCAATACACAACGTTGATCCCAGTGGAGCAATTAATTCGATGAGAAGGTCCCTGACGCTCGCAGCTGTGGTTCTCGGCCTGGTTCTCCAGGCCGAGACCATGCTGGCCAGTGCATTCCGCGTCACGCCAGTGCAGGTGCATCTGACCGGCAAGTCGAGCACGCTTCTGACGCTGGTGAACGAAAGCGGAGAGGCCCTGCGGTTTCAGGTCACCGCGTTTGCCTGGACGCAGAGCCCCGCCGGCGAAGTGCAGCTCGCGCCGACCGAAGACATCACCTTCTTCCCGGCGCTGCTGACACTCGGTCCGGGAAAAGAGCAAAAGGTTCGCGTGGGCTCGAACACAGTGGCCGTCGACGTCGAGAAGACCTATCGCATCTTTTTCGAGGAGCTTCCTCCGGCCGAGCGGCCGGACGTCAAGCAGACGCAGGTCAGGATCCTGACGAAGATGGGCGTTCCGATTTTCGTGCAGCCGCCTTCGTCTGCGCCACAGGGAAGCGTTACGGATTTGAAGTTGAATGGCTCCGATCTTTCCTTCCGGGTTGCAAACAACGGCAATGCGCACTTCTCCGTTCAGAAAGTGCACGTCACGTTGTCGGACGACTCCGGGAAGAAACTGATGGAGCGCGATCTCGACGGCTGGTATGTGCTCGCCGGCGGGTATCGCGAGTATCACACCGAAGTTCCCGAAGCGGTCTGTCACGCGGCGACGAATATGAGCGTCGATGCGAGCACGGACATCATCGCCAAAGGTGCGTCGACGGCAACCATTGCGTCGGCACAGCAGCGGTTCGCAGCGGGTTCTGCCTGCCGCGCCAAGTAGTGAGTGACGGTTTACGGCCACACGTGTGGCCGTTGAGACGGCGAAAATGCGACGACTGAGACAGTGGCTACTGCTGACCGCGATTGCCTGCACGGCACCGCAGGCGTTTGCCGCGTCGTCCTCGGCGTTCATGAACGTCTCGGTTCGCGTGATCTCGAACTGCCAGATCGCCGTCACCGATCTCGCATTCGGCGCCTACGATCCCCTCGGCGACAACGCCCAACACGCGCTCGATGCCACCGCAGACGTTCGCATGCTTTGCTCCAGGAACGCGCAGGCGAACGTCATGCTCGACTTCGGCCGCAACTCCCGCACCCTGGTTCGATCGATGGTCGCCGGACCGGACCGGATCAATTACGAGCTCTTTCAGGACTCGTCGCGCACCAAGCCGTGGGGCGACGGTGAGAACGCGCTGCACGTCTTCGGCGTGGGCGGTCGTGAGGCGCAGCGCTTCGTCGTGTACGGCCGTGTGTCTTCTGGCCAGGAAGTGCCGCCGGGCGCTTACACTGACGTCGTGATGGCGACGGTCGACTTCTGAGCCTGGTGAGATGTGGCGAGCCGACTCCACCGATTTCTCGTTCTGGTTTTCGTAGCCGCCCTGGCCGCGTCCGCTTCCCGGCTCGCCGGTCAGACGATCGCACTCCCTGTGTCGATGAACGGCGGGGCAGCGGGCGAAAAGCTGGTCGCGCTGAGCGGCGATGACGTCGCCATGCGCCGCGGTGATCTCGAGCAGCTCGGTCTCGGCGGAACGATGTGGAACCGCCTCGTCACGTTCGGCCGGCTCGTTCATGTCCCGGCTCCGATCGAAGGTGAGGACGCGGTATCGCTCAAGAGCCTCTCGCCGCTCCTGACCTACGTGCTCAATCAGGAGAACCTCACGCTCGACCTCACCGTGAAGCCTGAGCTTCTCCAGCCGACGGTCGTCGAAGGACGAACGGCGCGGCCAACAGATATCGAGTACGCACGCGATCACACGGGATTCTTCAACTACTCGGTCAGTTCACCGTCCATGCGGAGTGTGACTTTGTTCGGCGAGGCCGGCGCAACGATCGGCAGTGGTCTGCTCTACACCGGCTTCTCGCGCGGAGTCGGCGGGCATCTCGTCCGCGGCCTCACCAACTACACGTACGACGACCTCAAGCGTCTGCGGCGTTTTACCGGCGGTGACGCGGTCGTCGCAACCGAAAGCCTCGGCGGCAGCGCGCTCATCACCGGCGTCACCGTCTCCCGCAACTTCGGTCTCGACCCGTACTTCCTCCGCTTCCCGGCACTCAACCTCGCCGGCACCGCGTTGACGCCTTCGCAAGTCGATGTCTACGTCAACGGCATTCTCGTCGGACGCCACGACGTCCCCCCCGGGCCCTTTCAGCTGCGCGACGTCCCCGTCGCGGCGGGTGCTGGAACGACGCAGATCGTCGTGCGCGACGCGTTCGGCCGCCAGACCACCGCATCCACGAACTACTACTACGCGACGAATCTCCTCAACCGCGGCTTGAGCGAGTACCTCTACTCCGCCGGCGTGATCCGACAGGATCTCGGCGTGCGCAGCTTCAGCACCGGCGATCCCGCGGCTGTGGCGTTTCATCGCATCGGCGTCTCCGACGCGCTCACCCTCGGCGGACGAGCGGAGGCGTCGAGGCAGTTGTTTTCGGGAGGGCCGATCGTCGACTTCCGCACTCCCATCGGCGAGTGGCGCGTGGCGGGCTCGATGAGCGCTGACCACGGACGAAACGGCTCGGCAGGTGAGCTCGGATACCGCTTTATCAGCCGCCGATACGGTTTCGGCGCATCGTTGCGGCGTTTGAGCGATGCGTACAGCACGATTTCGATGCATCCCGCTGACGACCGGCCGCTGCTCGATGCAACGGTCTTCGGATCGCTGTCGGGCCGGATCGGCAGTCTCACCGCGCAGTGGCAGAAGCTCGACATGCGCGACGCGGACGATTCGAGCCGGACGACGCTCGGAGTGTCCGTCCCGGTCGGGTCGCGTGTGGCCATGCTGGCCAGCGCATCCGCGGTCAACGAAAACGGCCGGCATCACAATGAGTACTTCGCCGGCGCGAGCCTGAATTTCGGGAACGCGACGACGGGCAGCATCTCGTTCGAGAATCGCGGTGACGGACACTACGACACAATCGCCGACATCGAGCGCGCGCTGCCCGTCGGAACCGGTTTTGGCTATCGCCTCCAGACCCAGGTCGCCGACACGGGTGATCGGACCGACGTCGGATTGTTCAGCTACCAGACCCGATTCGGCCGCTACGAGATCGGCGAGGCAGCGTCGGGCAGTGACCGGCGGCCGACTCTCACAGCGTCCGGCGGCGTCGTGTTCGCCGGCAGATCGCTGCAGTTCGCGCTGCCGATCCAGGAGAGCTATGCGCTCGTGGAGGTACCAGGCGTCAGCGACGTGCGCGTCTACGCATCGAACCAGCTCGTCGGCCGCACGGACAGCCGCGGCTTCCTTCTCGTGCCGAACCTGCTCGCGTACTACGGCAATCCGTTGCACATCGAAGACAAGGACGTGCCGATGACATACGAGGTGGCCGGCGTGGAGAAGACCGTGGCTCCGCCGTATCGCGGCGGCGCCGTCGTCGTCTTTCCCGTGAAGCAGCATCGCAGCATCGCGGGCAAGCTGGCCATCAGCCGCGGGGCGCAGCGCGTCATGCCGTCGCTCGGCACGCTGACGGTCAAGAGCGGAGGCACAACATTGGACTCGCCGATCGGCCGGAACGGAGAGTTCTACCTCGAAGATCTTCCGGCCGGGACCTACAACGCCCTGATCGAGTGGGCTGACGGGCAGTGTTCATTCAACCTGTCCATCCCCGGCGGTCAAGGCGACATAGTGAACCTTGGAGACGTCGTGTGTTCTCAACATTGAGAGCGAATGGAAACGGAGATGACCTCATGCGGCTGAACGTGCGAGCGGTCCTGCTGGTCTGTGCCGTGATGCTGATGCCGATCGCCGCCGACGCGGGGAACTGCACCTGCAACGGTTCGACGGTGAATGTCGGCGCGTACAGCGTCTTTCTGACGGGGCCGATGCAACCCACGGCGACGATCACGGTCGACTGCAACGGCAACGCGACTTACAACATCGCGTTCGGCACCGGGAACTCGGGTTCGTACGCGTCGCGCCGCATGGACCAGGGCAGCGGCGGCTCGCTCAATTACAACATCTACACCGACGCGACGCGGACGACGGTATGGGCGACAACGAACGTGATCGTCTACAACACCGGTGGAAGCAGCGGTACGTTCAGTCAGCAGCTCTTTCTCAAGATCGATCCTCTCCAGGATGCGCCATACAGCGGAGGCACGTATCAGGACTCGATTCCCGTGACGATGACACCCGTAGCGGGTACAGGCGGTCCGACGCGGTCGTGCAGCTTCTCGCTGCAGGCGACCGTCATCCCGGAGTGTCGTGCGCCGGCGACGACGCTCGCCTTCGGCAACTACGACCCCGTCGTCGCCAACGCCACCGTCGCGTCTCCGAAAAACGCAACGGTGAACCTGCTGTACAACTGCACGAAGGGGATCTCCTCGACCGTCGGACTCGACCTCGGCTCGCACATCAGCGGTACGACGCGACGGATGGCTGGACCGTCGGCAAACTTCCTGACGTACGACATCTTCAGCGACTCCGCGCGAACGCAGCGCTGGACGAATGTCCTCGGCGGTCTCGTCGCCGCAACATCGTCGTCGAAGGACACGCCGCTCGGCGGCATCAGCGGCTTGTCGGCGTATGGAACGATTCCCGGGAATCAGGACGTCGTCGGAGGCAGTTACAGCGACACGGTGACGGCCACCATTAATTATTGATTCCCCAGCACTGTACAATGCGCGCGATTTTCAGCGTGCAGGAGCGGTGAATGGCGGAACTCCCCGGAATCGAACGCGAGACGCTCGACGTCGACGTGGTGATCGTCGGCGCCGGTCCGGCCGGCCTTGCCGCCGCGTACAAGCTCGCGCAACTCGTGCAGACGCACAACGCCTCCGCCGCTGAGAAGAAACTCGACGGTCTCTCGATCGCCGTTCTCGAAAAAGGGAAGGAAATCGGATCGCACGGCTTGTCCGGCGCGGTGATGGATCCGCGCGGCATCGCCGAGCTGATGCCGGACTGGCTCGATCGCGGCTGCCCCGTCGAGGCGCCCGTCGGCGACGACTCGTTCTGGTACATGTTCGAGAACTTCAAGATCGCCGCGCCGATCCTTCCGCCCACTCTGCAGAATCACGGCAACTACGTGATCTCGATCGGCGAGATGGTCCGCTGGCTCGCTCCGATCGTCACGGAAATCGGCGTCGACGTGTTCCCCGAATTCTCCGCGACGCGCGTGCTCGTCGAGAACGGGCGCGTCGTCGGCGTCCGCACCGGCGACAAAGGAATCGACAAGACGGGCAAACCGAAGCCGAACTTCGAACCGGGCGTCGACGTCCGCGCGAAGATCGTGATTCTCGCCGAAGGTCCCCGCGGCACGCTCACGAAGCAGGTCTCCGGCCTGTTCAACCTGTACGAAGGCAAGAACCCGCAGACGTACGCGGTCGGCGTGAAGGAGCTGTGGCAACTTCCCGACGACCGCTTCGCGCCCGGCACCGTGATCCACACGTTCGGCTGGCCGCTCGACCTGGACACGTTCGGCGGCGCCTTCATCTACGGCATGAAGGACCGCATCGTCGACGTCGGTCTCGTCGTCGGTCTCGACTACAGGAATCCGACGCTCGATCCGCACGAGGAGTTCCAGCGGTTCAAGCTGCACCCCTCGGTTCGGGCGATTCTCGACGGCGGCAAGATGGTCGCGGCCGGAGCGAAGGCGATCCCGGAAGGCGGGTACTACGCGATGCCGCGCATGTACGGCGACGGCTTCATGATCATCGGCGACTCCGCCGCCTACCTCAACGGCGCCCGTCTCAAAGGCATACACCTCGGCATCAAAGCCGGGATCATGGCGGCCGAAGCGGCGCTGCACGCCCTGCTGAACGAGGACTACTCAGCCCGCCAGCTGTCCGAGTATGAAGAGATATTCGAGAGCTCGTGGGCGAAGGACGAGCTGTGGGTGCAGCGGAACTTCCACCAGGCGTTCGAGTACGGCCAGATCGCCGGCATGATCAACGCCGGACTCGGCATCGTGACCCGAGGCCGCGGCTTCGGCGTCGTCAACCGGCTCGCATCCCACTCGGGACACGAGCGAATGGAACGCATCCAGCGCTACTTCAGCAGCGAAGACCCGCATCCGCCGGCGAAGATGAAGTTCGACAACACGTACACGTTCGATAAGGTCAGCGACGTGTACTACGGCGGCGTGGTGCACGAGGAGAATCAGCCCGCGCACCTGCTGATCCTGGACACGGAAGTCTGCATCACGAGATGCACCGTGGAGTACGGGAATCCCTGCCTCAATTTCTGTCCGGCGAACGTGTACGAGCCGAAGCCGACCGCCGACGGGCGCGGGCGCGTCCCCTTCCTCAATTTCACCAACTGTTTCCACTGCAAGACATGCGACATCATGGACCCGTACCAGGTGATCACCTGGGTGCCGCCTGAAGGCGGCGGCGGGCCGGATTACAAGAAACTCTGAGCGTCTGAGCCGGCGACGGCGTGTCATTCCGAGCGCCGCAGAGCGCGAGGAATCTGGGCGGTGGAATCGCACCCCCTCCCAGATTCCTCGCCGTCTCCGCGGCTCGGAATGACACAGTGAGCCGGGTCACTTAAGAATTAGCTCACGCCCGCGACTGTTGGACCGGGCACGCTTTTCGTTTCTATTGCGTCCAACCAGCATGGCCAGAGAAGCCCTACCGCTCAACCGCTCCCTCGCGAAGATCGCGTCGCTTCAGGCGAACGTCGAGAAAGTCATCCGCGGCAAGTCGGAGGTCATCCAGCTGTGCATCGCCGCGATGCTCGCCAAAGGACACATCCTTCTGGAAGATGTTCCCGGCGTCGGTAAGACGACCCTCGCGCACGCGCTGGCGCGGTCGCTTTCTCTGTCGTTCCAGCGGATCCAGTTCACGAGCGACCTGTTGCCCGGCGACATCGTCGGCGTGACGATTTACAAGCAGGATCAGCAGGAGTTCGAGTTCGTTTCGGGGCCGATCTTCACGAACGTTCTCCTCGCGGACGAGATCAATCGCGCCACGCCGAAGACGCAGTCCGCGCTGCTCGAGGCCATGAGCGAGGGCATGATCACGGTCGAGAAGGAGCGCCTCGCGCTTCCCGATCCTTTCCTCGTCATCGCGACGCAGAACCCGGTGGAGCACGTCGGCACGTACCCGCTGCCCGAGTCGCAGCTCGACCGTTTCCTCATGCGGCTGACCATCGGTTACCCGAATGCAACCGACGAGAAGAAGCTGCTTCGCGCGGGCGGAGCACAGGTGGCGCTCGATCACCTCGAGCCGGTCCTCGACGAGCGGGAAGTGACCGATCTTCAGGAGCAGGTCAGCGGGATTCACGTGAACGAGTCGCTGGTCGAGTACCTGATGACGATCGTTCAGACCACTCGCACGCACGGAGAGGTCGCCCTCGGCGTCTCGACGCGCGGCGCGCTGACGTACTTCAAAGCGTGTCAGGCTCTGGCGATGGTGAATGGTCGCGACTTCGTCGTGCCGGAAGACGTGAAGCGCCTCGCCAGTCCTGTGCTGTCGCACCGCATCCTGATGAAGGACCGGCGCATGGTGCGCGGCGAGCATTCGCCCGAGGCGAAGTTCATCGGCAAGATCGTGTCGGAGCTGCCGGTGCCGAGGTAACAGGTAACAGGTAACAAGGAGGAACGTTACCGGTTACCTGTTACCCGAAACGCATGACCGTTTACCCCCTTCCATCCCGTACACCCTGGTCCTTCGACGGCGTGGTCCGCCTCACGCGGATCGGCACGACGTACGTGCTGTTCACGATTGTCATCGGCTTCGCGGCGCTCAATACCGGTAACAACGCGCTCTACATCGGCCTGACGTTCATGCTCGGCTGCCTGCTGTTGTCGGGCATTGCGTCGAAGGGTGGTCTCAAGCACCTGCAAGTCGCGATGAGCGAAGTGGGGGAGGCGTGGGCAGGGGCGCCGGCTGACGCGACGCTGACCATCACGAACAGCTCGCGGATCTGGAACGTGCGCGACGTCGTCATCAGCGCAGACGATCTCTCCGAGCCGGTGCTCATCCCGGTACTGGCGCGCGGAACGACGATGACCGCGAACGCGCAGTTCGTGTTTCGCCGACGCGGTCGCGTCGAGCTGAAGAAGCTGGACCTGTACACGCGATATCCGTTCGGGTTCTTTCTCAAGAAGCGGCGGATTCGCATCGGCGGTGAAGTGATCGTCTATCCTCGGTTGCTGCCCGAGGGCGAGCGGATCGAGCGATTCCGCGCCGCCACCGGTGAGCAGAGCAGCGCGAACCGGCAGGGTCCGGGCAGCGAGATTCACTCGTTCCGCGACTTTGCGCGCGGCGACACGATGCGCCAGGTGTACTGGAAAAAGTCAGCGAGTGCGGGCCGCTGGATCATCAAGCAGACGGAGCTCGACACGGCGCGCACGGTCTATGTGATGGTCGATCCGTACAAACCGCGGAGCACGAGCGACGACGCGTTCGAGGAGATGGTCAGCGCCGCGTCGACGTTCATCTACTACGCATTGCGCCGCGGTCTCGACGTCGTGCTGACCCTGCCGCGGATCACGCTGCGCGCGAAAGAGTACGAGGGCTCCGTCGGGATGTTCCGCGCCCTCGCGCTCCTCGAGGCTTCACACGAAGCCGTCCACCAGCAGATCGAGCGCGGCAGCATCGTTTTCGCGGTGCGGCAGGAGCGCGACCGATGACGCGAGCGCGCGAGATCGAGATGCTGCTCCTGTCGATGTTCGCAGCGGTGCCGCTGTACTTCACGCAGACGGTCGGCCTGGTCCCGTTGCTCGCGTTTCACGTCGTCATGGCCGGCATCGTCGTACGCGTAGCGAGCGGGAAAGGACCGGAGCTGATTCCCGCGCCGGTCATGCGCGGGCTCGCGCTCGCCTACATCGTCTTCTACGCGATCGATGCGGCGGCGATCTCGCGCAGTGCCATCGCGGCATCGACGCATCTCGTGCTCTTCATCGCCACGTATCAGCCGATCGAGTCGACGCGCGCGAACAACTCCGCGCAGCGCCTGCTGACGAGCGGACTGATTTTCGTGGCCAGCCTCGCCACTGCGACGCACATCACGATCGTGCTGTTCGTGATCGCGTTCGGGTTCCTAATGTTCCGGCAGATGATGTTCGTCAGCCACGTCGAGACCGTGCGTTCCATCGGCCGCGAGTACGGCGCTGCGCCCGCGTCGCGCGCCGCCGCCTTCTACCTCGCCGGCACGACGCTCATCGGCGCTGCGCTCTTCCCGATGCTGCCCCGTTTGCGCAATCCTGTGGTGCAGGGATTTGCGGGAGCGCTGAACAACGCCAGCACGGGACTCAGCGACTCGATCAATTTCAACGAGCCGAGGACGAGCTCGCCGGATCCGAGTGTGGTGGCGAGAGTCTGGATGGGACAGCAGGCGGTCCCGTTCTTCACGCCGGTGCGCCTGCGCGCAGCCGTGTACGACTCCTTTCATGCGAATCAGTGGCTGCAGACGCGCAGCGTCTTCCGCGAGATTCACGCACGGAGCGGCGTCTTTGTGCTCGCGAAACCGGCCGGGTTCGCGCAGAACGTGCTCGTGCAGCAGCGGCTGATCCGGAGCAGCCGGCTTTTTCTGCCGGCCGGCACGTACGCAGTGTCGGGCATCCCGCAGCTCTGGGAGGGGCCGACGCACGACGCGTATCTCACGCTCCAGGGCCGCGGCGAGATCGTCTCGTACAACATCTCGATGGCGCGTCAGACCGATCCGCTGCGCCCCCAGCGCGTGTCGGTCGTCGCGTATCCCGTCACGCCGCAAGTGCTCGCGCTTGCGCAGCGGATCGTCGGCGGCGAGACGCGGCCGCGTGAGCAGGCGGCCGCGGTCGAGCGGTACCTCTCGACGAAATACGCGTACGTGCAACGACCGGAGCAAATCGGCTCACGTCCCATGACCACCGACGAGTTCCTGCTGCGCGTCCGCCGCGGCCACTGCGAATACTTCGCGGCCGGCATGGTCGCGCTGATGGCCGCTCTCGACGTCCCGGCGCGAATCGTCGGCGGCTTCTACGGCGGCCGCGTGAATCCGCTCACCGGCTATTTCGTCCTGCGCAACGAGGACGCGCATGCGTGGGTGGAGGTGTGGGACGGCAGCCGCTGGACGACCTACGATCCCACGCCCGCCGATCTCCGTCCCGGCGACACACAATCCGGACTCCTCGGCCGCTACGTCACGGCGCTCAGCGACTCGATCAATTATTTCTGGGACCGCTACATCCTGACCTTCGGTCTCGGCGACCAGATCGCGCTCGCCGCGGACGTGATCGCGCGCATCCGGCAGACCGCTCTCGATACACGCGACAACGTCGCGGCGTTCGCGAGGATCGCCGCAGCGCCGCGGGTGCTCAAGACAGTCGTCGCACTCATCGCGATCGCCGCGATCGTGCTCGTGCTCGCTCGCCGGCGCAGGCCTCTCTTCGATCTGCTCGAGCAGCGCCTCCGCCTTCTCGGCGTCGAGGTGCGTCCGTCGACGACGATCGAAGAAGCGCTGGAGATTCTTCGCACGCGCGATCCTGAAGCGGCGCGCGTGTTCGAGAAAGTGATCGCCTTGTACGAAGAGCAGCAGTTCTCGCCACGTCAGGACGGCGCGCGGATCGACGACATCCGGCGCTCCTTAGCGCTTCTCGGCAGGTAGCCGCCGGGGATTGCGCATCAGCGCGATCATTTCGCGGACGGCGGAGTCGAGGCCGACCAGCGCCGCGCGCGCGATGATCGAGTGCCCGATGTTCAGCTCCTCGATCTCGGCGATTGATGCGATCGCGTCGATGTTCCTGTACGTCAGCCCGTGACCGGCGAGGACGGTGAGGCCCATCTTCCGCGCGGCTTTCGCGGCGGTCGTGATCTTTTCGATCTCCGGTTGCCACGGTGCGTGCGCGACCCACGCATCGGCGAACTTGCCGGTATTCAGCTCGATCCTCGGCGCGCCGATCTTGTGGCAGTGGCGCACCTGCTCGAGATCGGGATCGACAAAGATCGATACGTCGATATGGGCGTCGAGCAGTTGCCGGACCACCTTCTCCACATTGCCCGAATGCAACACGACGTCGAGACCACCCTCGGTCGTGACTTCGTCTTTGCGCTCCGGGACCAACGTGACCTGATGCGGCTTGACGGTCTGCGCGATGCGCACCATGTCGGTCGTCGACGCCATCTCGACGTTGAGATGAGTCGTCACGGTTTTGCGCAGAAGCTCGACGTCGCGGTCCTGCATGTGCCGTCGATCGCCGCGCAGATGCACGGTGATCCCCTGCGCACCGGCGAGCTCGCAGATGACCGCGGCGGCGACGGGATCCGGCTCGTCGGCTTTCCGCGCCTCGCGGATCGTAGCGATGTGGTCGATGTTGACGGCCAGGCGCATCGGAAAGGATGAAGGATGAAGGATGAAGGATGAATTTTCAATGTGGGTGTGTTGCAGCCCGACGGTTTGCTCTACCGATTCGAAGACATTGAGAAATCCTACGGCCCGCACGACGTCCTGAAGGGCGCGACGTGGCAGCACAACCCCGGCGAGCACGTTGGACTGGTCGGCCGCAACGGCGCGGGGAAGACGACGCTGTTCCGGCTGCTGCTGAAACAGGAGGAGCCTGATCGCGGGGCGATCGTCCGCGCGTCGGGGCTGACCATCGGCCACGTCGGCCAGCATCTCGACGCCGAGCCGGGTATGTCGCTGTTCGATTACGTCGAGACGGCGTTCGCGGACGTGCTGACGATCGAGCGGAAGATGCGCGCCATCGAACACGATCTCGCCGATCCCTCCCGCGCCGATCACGACCGGTTGCTCGAGAAGTACTCCGAGCTGCAACACGACTACGAGCACGCGGACGG
>DASWBH010000441.1:0-3292 GCA_036390755.1 Thermoanaerobaculia bacterium | reverse complement strand
ACCATGCGGTGACCGGGAATCTGCACGTGATGCAGGCCGCCGCTGTACGCGAGCAGCATGCGGCCTTCTTTGACTGCGAGAAGGATGTCGGCGATGCCGCCGCGGACCGTCATCGGATTCCCGTTCGCGTCGAGACCGTTCGCGCGCTTCATGCGCCCTTCCGGCGCGATCACAACCATCGAGTCGGGATCGATCTTTCGCAGAACGGCGAACCACGTGTCGTCGCGCTCGCGAGTGATCGGCACGACGTGGTGCGCGACGAACTTGAAGATCACGCCGACGAGCGGCCGGCCCGTCGTCTTGTCGGCGGCCGGGATCACGCCATGCGCGGCGAGACGCCAGATGAAACGGTTGGGCACGCCCGCCAGGAAGACCGGCTCGAAAAGACTGGTGTGATTGAGAAAGACCACGAGCCGGATATCCGCCCACGGGTCATTCGGCGTCGGTCCGAGGAATGCGAAATCGGGGCGATAGAAGATCCTGCTCAGGATCTTCAGGATCCAGAGCAGATTGAACACCATCGCGGTCCTCAGGAACCCCACGGCGGCAAAGCCTACGAAACGAGGCGCGCGCGCGTCAATGAGCCATGGCGCTCAGGAACGTTCGCGCGAACGCCGGTCCTTTGCCCTCGTCCTCGTGCTTGAAGAAGACGTAAGCCGACGACCAGTTCTGCTGTTCGACGCGGCGCGCCCACTGCTCGATGTCGCCCTCGCCGTATCCGGTTCGCCGTAATCTGAGGTAACCCCACGAGGCGGTCGACATCGTCAGCTTCGCCGGATCCTCGATCTCGTCGGTGTCGGCCGCGCAGAGCGCTGCATCGTGGTCGTGCAGGACGCCGAACACCTCATCGTCGAACCACGTCTCGTGCCGGAACTCGAATGCCACGGGGTGCTTCGGCAGCACGGCCAGAAAGTCGCGCAGCCGCGCAACGTCTTTCTTCGCGAACGGCGGCAACTGAAACAGGACCGGACCGAGCTTCGGACCGAGCTCCGCGCCCGTCTCGAAGAAGTGGTGCACGTCGTCTTCCGCGCCCGCGAGCCGCTTCTGATGCGTGATGCGCTGCGGCGCCTTCAGCACGAAGACGAATTTCTCGGGCACCTCGTCCGCCCATTTGTCGAGCATCTTCGCTTCCGGCATCCGGTAGAACGTGTTGTTGATCTCGACGGTGTCGAACTGCGATGCGTAGAACGACAGCATCTTCGCCGCGGGCAGCTTCTCCGGGTAGAACGTACCCTTCCACTCCTTGTAGCTGTAGCCGCTGGTGCCGACGAGAACTCGCATCACGCTTGATGTTTCGCGCAAAAGTAAGTCGTTCGTCCGAATACTACCGTGCGCTCGATGGTGCCGCCGCAGCGCGGGCACGACGCTCCCTCTTCGCGATGTGGGATCAGATAGCGCGGCAAGTAGCCGGCACCGCGCGCTTTCCGCGCGATCACCTCGCGCAGGATCCGCCGCATCGACTCGAACACGTTCTTCAAATCTGCGGCCGAGAGATCATTGACCGGACGCCGCGGATGAATCGATGTCTGGAAGAGCGTCTCATCCGCATACAGATTGCCGATGCCGGCGATCACGTCCTGCGACATGAGCAGCGACTTGATCGTACCGCGGCGGCCGTCGACGATCTTGCGAAACTTGCGCAGCGTGAACGCGCGGTCGAGCGGGTCGGGCCCGAGGCGGTGCTCGGCGATGTAGCCGGCGGGATCGGGCGTCAGGTCGACGACACCGAAGATCCGCATGTCCTCGAACGCGAGATGCGCGCCGTTTGTGAAATCGAATACGACTCTCGCGAATCGCGGCTCGTCGTCGCGGTAGTACGCGAGATCGCCGGTCATGCCGAAATGCAGATGCAGCCAGACGTCGCTCGCGTCCGCGAACAGGTGTTTGCCGTGACGCCGCACCGCACGAAACGAGCGGCCGCGCAACGCCTTGGCGAGCTTCTCTTTGCGCAGGTTGCCGAGCACGCGCTCGTCACGTACGCGCACGCCGGCGAGCTTCTGCCGCAACGCGTGCTCGGCGAAGTACCGGCAGTACAGCTCGACTTCAGGCAGCTCAGGCATGGGGTCAGGTCTGCAGTTCCCAGTTTTTTCTACACCAGGAAGAAAGAACTGGGAACTGCAGACCTGACCCCCATCCGTTCAGAAGCCGAACGTGTAGCCGAGCTCCACTTCCCACTCGTGCATCTTCAGGGCGATGTTCTGCTGACCCGGCGCCTCGAGCGGATTCGCGCCCGCGACCGTTTTGTTCGGCGCGTACATCAGCGCGAAGTTGAACTTCTGGTTGTCGCTGACAAGCTTCGATCCGCCCGCGGTGAAGTGCTTCTCGATCACCCCCGGCGCCAGGATGTTGAACAACACCTCGGTCGACGGGATCGGCTGATCGGCCTTCGAGAAGCCGGCGCGCCAGGTCCACGTGTCGGTCGCCTTCCACTGCACGCCGACTTTCGCGATGTTGATGTCGCGCCAGCCGAAGCCCGCGCCGCCGGCGCTACCGAGGGGCGAGGTCGCGAGGTTCGGGAAAAGATGATTGCCGACCGAGCGAACGTCGCTGTAATGGATCCGCTGCCAGTCGCCGCTGATCGTTAGCGGTTCGGCGATCTTGTACGCGACGCCGACGTTGGCCGACGACGGGATGTCGAAGCGGCCATCCTGCGCGAAGAGTCCGCCGTACTTCTTCAACTTGCTCATCTTGATCTGCGGTGCATACGCCGCTCCTACCGAGAAGCGCGGCGTCAGGCGCGCGAGATACCCCAGGCGGAAGCCTAGGCCGTAGGAAGTGTCGTAGCCGTTGCCGGTCAGGTCACTCGGATTACTCGAGAACGCCGCGAATGCTTCGAGACCGCTCGCTTTGAAGCGCTGGCCGGCGATGACCGCGGTGATGCCGAGGGTCTGATTCTGCGTGATGTGGCGCGCGTACGTCGACGTCACGAACACCTGCGCGAGATCGACGCCAGTGTGATTGCTTCCGTAGAACGTGTTGGTGCGGTAGTCGGTGTTCATTCCACCGCGTGCGACAAGGTTGAACGCGAACGCGTCGCGCTGATTCGGCCGCACGTTCAAACCGAACGACGGCATCGGAAAGTACTTCGACTGGCTCTGCACCGTTCCGGGAGTGAGGCCGAACGTCTGCGGGAATCCGGACGGTGCGCCGGTGACCGTGTACTGCCGGTCAGGGCTGAACAGCGCGAGCGCGAGGGAGTAGCCGCCGGGCACGAATGCAGCCGCCGCCGGGTTCGTCTCCGCGTCGAGCGCTTCCTGCGGGAGCGCGGTGTTCGCACCGGCGATGGCCTTGC
>DASWBH010000440.1:0-12699 GCA_036390755.1 Thermoanaerobaculia bacterium | reverse complement strand
GCCACGCCGCTGAAGCGCGGGTCCGTTGGCCGGCACGGAGGCATAGATGCTCGTTGACTCCTGCATTCCGGTCATACCGAGCGCCGATCTCGAGAAGAGTCTGCGCTTCTGGGTGGAAGGGCTCGGGCTGTCGATGGATCGTCCCATGCGGCTGGACGGTCGCCTCATCGGATGCATGGTTCATAACGAGCGGCTGTATTTCTGGCTCAACCAACGAGCAGGTTCTCCGACCAAGCCGGAGAATTACGAGGGCATACGACTCTACTGGGCACCGGACGACCTGAAGACGCTCAGAGAACGGTTCTTGCGGCTGGGTTACTCAGCTTCCGAGATCGTCGATCGCGACTACGGACAGACCGAATTCTCTGTCACAGACGATGACGGCTACTCCCATAACTTCGGAGTCGCGACCAACAAGAGCGTCTAGCACGGTGGCCGACCAACGAGCGTTTGCAGCGGACGTGGCCAGCCATCATGACAAGAGAACGCATACATCCCGTCCTCGTGACCGGAGCCACCGGCCGGGTCGGACGTGTCGTGGTCGACCAATTGCTGGCTGCGGGTGTGCCGGTGCGCGCGCTCACTCGCCGGCCGGCGGCGGCGCGACTGCCGCCGGCTGTCGAGGTCGTGGCGGGCGACCTGACTGTCCCCGAATCGCTCGACGCCGGGCTGCAGGGTGCAGGCGCGGTGTTCCTCGTCTGGACCGCCCCGCCGGCGACTGCTCCGGCCGTCGTCGCGCGCCTCGCCACTCACGCGCAGCGCGTCGTCTTTCTCTCCTCGCCGCACCAGACGCCGCACCCGTTCTTCCAGCAACCGAATCCGATGGCTGTCCTCCACGCCGGGATCGAGCGCCTGATCGCGGCAGCCGGCATCGCTGCGACGATCATCCGGCCGGGGATGTTCGCATCGAATACTGTGCACTGGTGGGCGGCCCCGATTCGAAACGGTGACGTCGTCCGGTGGCCTTACGGCGAGGCCGAGACGGCACCGATCGACGAGCGCGACATCGCCTCGGTGGCGGCGCGTGCGCTGTATGAGGACGGCCATGCCGGAGGCGATTACGTCCTTACGGGCCCGGAGTCACTGAGTCAGGCCGAGCAGATACGCATCATCGGCGCTGCCATCGGGCGCCCGATCCGGTTCGAGGAGATCTCGCCGGAAGATTTCCGGCGCAACACAGCGGGACACTGGCCGGGCCCCGTCGTGGACATGCTGCTGGCCGCGTGGAAGGCGACGATCGGCCGGCCGGCGTTCGTGACCTCCACCGTGTCCGACGTCGTCGGATCGCCGGCGCGAACGTTTCACCAGTGGGCCGCCGATCACGCCGCTGCGTTTCTGGAACGGCCGTCAGCCGGATCGATGGAGATTACCGGGTAAGTCGCATGTTCCAGAAATGCGTCAGAGCACTCATCGATGATGAGGACGCGTCCGGTTGGAAGCTGATCTCGCGGATCCCGAGCACATACGTCTGGAAACCGGCCGCTGTTTTCGCTGTGTACGCGCTCGCATTCGGCAGTTTCCAGGGCTGAGCTACAGTCGCGGGCTCGTGCGGCTACTGGAAACGCCACTCGAGGTCCGGGAACGGAATTGCCCGTGCGAGCGCGGTGAACGTTCCCTTCTCCGCGATCTCCTGCGCCGCATTGAGGAACGCGCCCCATGCCGTGCGCGCCAGCGCGCCGCCGACGCTGATGCGGCGCACGCCGATCCGCGCGAGCTCCGCGACCGTCGTGAAATCGCTGCCGACGAGAACGTTCACCGGCTTCGGCGCGACCGCCTTCACGACCGCCTCGATGTCGCTCAGTTGCCGCAACCCGGGTGCATAGAGACAATCCGCGCCCGCCGCGGCGTACGCCGAGAGACGGCCGATCGTCTCCTGCAGATTCGGCCGGCCGGCGAGGTAACTCTCGCACCGGCCGACGAGCAGCACGCCTGTGCCGGAGGCGTCGATGGCTCGACGCGCCGCGCGAATCCGCTCGACGGCCTGCTCGAAATCGAACAGCGGGTGCGCTGCGTCACCGGTCGAGTCCTCGATCGACAATCCGGCGATTCCGGTCCGCACTGCTTCGGTCACGTTTGCGGCGACGCCCTCCGCGTCATCGGCAAAGCCGTGTTCGAAGTCGGCGTTCACAGGGATGTCGACCGCGGAGCTGAGGGCGCGCAAATGCTCGAGCGCTTCATCGAGGCTCACGTGGTTGTCGCGTCGTCCGAGCGACCAGGCGAAGCCGGAGCTCGTCGTCGCGAGCGCGCGGAATCCCATCTGCACGAGAAGGCGCGCGCTGCCGATGTCCCACGGGTTCGGAATGACGAAGCAGCCCGACTCGTGGAGTTTGTGGAAGGCAGCCGTTCGATCGTTCATGGCTGCAGCATACGAGCGAAGTCCGCTGAGTTCAGCGACGAGGGCCGGCGCCCGGCTCCCAGGGAACCTCGGAACAAGTGCGGCCTTCGCGTTGCGTGCGCCGCCGCTCTCGGATGCGAGCCGGCGCGACGCAGGCGATGCGGGACATCGCTGAGGAGCGACGGCGAAGCAGCCGACGCGGCGCCGCCCGCAACCCGAAGGGCTGATGGCGGTTGCGCAATCAGCGTGAAGGCCGGACTTGTTCAGAGGTTCCCTGGCGCGGTTCGCACAACGCGCGCGTTTGATAGTCGATGCGTCTCGTCCGCGGATCGTACGTGCCCTGACGGACGGCGACGAGCCGGCCGTCGCGAAACGTGAGATCGATCAGCTCCTTCGACTTTGCGGTGTCCTTCGACGCCGACCGTGTCAACCACGAAGCGTCGGAGTTGCTGTAGCCGCGCTCTCGCGCGAGTCGCGACACTTCGCCACGCGTCATCCCGCAACGCAGCAATGCGACAAACGTTGCCTGCGACTCGTGCGGGCGATGACACGAAGACATCGCCACGATCGCGATCAGTAAATAAACGGGAACGTTGCGCGCAGCGAAACGGATCGCGATCTGCCAAACGGGATTGCGCGCCCCTAGAATCACATTCCCATACGCCATGCGACGCCTGCTCCTCTTCACATTCCTCTCGCTCACACTGACGCTCTCCGCCAGTGCGACCGGTCCCGCTCCCGACTTCACGCTTCCCGCTCGGTCCGGCACTGTCTCGCTGCACGACCTTCGCGGCAAGGTCGTCTACGTCGACTTCTGGGCGTCGTGGTGCGGCCCCTGCCGCCAGTCATTTCCGTGGATGAGCAGTATGTCGGAAAAGTACGCCAAAGACGGTCTGGTCATCGTCGCAGTGAACCTCGACAAGGACGTCGACGCGGCCGGTTCGTTCATTCAGGAGTACACGCCGCCGTTCACCATCGCATTCGATCCCGCCGGGAAGACGGCCGAGGCGTTCGGAGTGGAGGCGATGCCATCGAGCTTCATCGTGAGCCGCACCGGAAAGATCATGTACGCACATCAGGGCTTCGAACAGTCGAAGTCGAAAGCGCTCGAAGAGAAGATCAAGGACGCGTTGAAACCATGAAAGCCAAAACCATTTGCCGGATGCTGATCGGCTTCACGCTGCTGCTCGTCGCCGGATGCCAGACCGTAAAGCCGTGGGACCGCGATCTCCTCGCACAGAAGCAGATGAGCTTCAATCCGGCGCCGATGCTGCAGTCGATCGACGAACATATTTACTTCAGCAAGGAAGCGTCGATGGGCGGAGCGAGTGTCGGCGGCGGAGGCTGCGGGTGCAATTAGAGAAGCCGAAACCGCCATCTGCATTGCGCGACGCGCTGCACACGGCGGCGCTTGCGCTGCTCCTCGTCCCTGCGGCCACACAGGCGCAGACCGCTCCGACGACGGCCAACACCAGCGATTCGCCGGACCGGATCGACGTCACCTCGCTGTTCTACGGCGAACAGGGACGCACATCCATCTTCGAGCCGGTCGTCCGCTTCACGCACCTGATGCAGGACGGACAGTCGCTCTCCGGGCAGTTCGGTCTCGACGTGATCACCGGCGCGTCGCCTACGGGTGAACTTCCGTCCGGCCAAGTGCAGACGCGCACGAGCGCATCGGGACGCACCATCACATCCTCCGCCGGTACGCTCCCGACCGCGCCGTTCAGTGACCGCCGCTTCGCATTCGACGGCGACTGGAAAAAGCCGTGGGGACGCGTCGTCACCTCCACCATCGGCGGCCACTTCTCGCGCGAAAAGGACTATCAGTCCCTGGGCGCCAGCGGCATGATTGCGACCGACCTCGAACATCGGCTGCTGACGATCACAATCGGCGGCGGCGTCAATCGCGACACTGTCTTCCCCGTCGGTGGAACGACCGCCGGTTTGTCGAGCAGCGCAATCATCAGCACCGCGTCGAATCAGAAGAGTGTCGCCAACGTCCTCATTGGCGTCTCGCGCGTCATGAGCCGCCGGTGGATGCTCGCGGTCAACGCATCGGAGTCGCACGAGAACGGCTACCTGACCGAGCCGTACAAACTCGTCAGCGTTCTCAATCCCACTTCAGGCGTCCCACTCACGTCTTTGACGGAGAAGCGCCCGTCGACGCGCACTCGCTCGTCGGTCATGGGCAGCTCCGTCTATCACTTCACACAGGACCTCCTCTATTCGTCTTATCGGTATTACTGGGACACGTGGGGCATCCGCTCGCACACGCTCGATCTCAAGTACCGCCATCAGTTCGATGACACCACGTACCTCGAGCCACTGTTGCGGTTCTATACGCAATCGGCCGCGAATTTCTATACAGGTGGTCTGCTGCAAGGCAACCCGCTCCCCGATTTCGCGAGCAGCGACTATCGCCTCGGCGCTCTGAATACGATCACGGTTGGCGGAACATACGGGCTCCGCTGGAACGATTTCCCGGGCGACTGGACCGTCCGCGCGCAGCTGATCAGGCAGTCGGGCAACAGCTCGCCACCGAATGCGATCGGCGTTCAGCGGCGGTTCGACCTCTCGCCGCCGGTCAACATCTATGCGGTCGTCGTCGGTTATTCATTCGGGTATTGATCGCATTGACGATTACTTCGCCGGCGCCTTCGAGGCGATGGCGAGTCCGTGCAGCGTCCTCGTCGAGACGGACGACCGCGCGGAAGCCGCGGAGCTGCTGGCGATCGCTGAAGAGGAAGCGCGCCGGATCGAGCTGAAGTTCAGCCGGTACCGGCGCGACAACCTCGTCTACCGCATCAATCACTCCGAGGGGCGCCCGATTGAGGTGGATGAAGAGACGGCGCTGCTGATCGACTACGCGACTACCTGCTACGCGATGTCGGATGGCATGTTCGATATCACCTCCGGCGTGCTGCGCCGCGCGTGGACGTTCGACGGCAGCACGCGCGTGCCGAGCCGTCACTCCGTGCAGCGGCTCTTGAAGCACGTCGGCTGGTCGCGCGTGCAATGGAGCAATCCGACGCTCACGCTGCCGGCCGGAATGGAGATCGACTTCGGCGGCATCGGCAAGGAGTACGCCGTGGATCGCGCCGCAACAATGATCGCGCAACGGACGCGCAGTTCATTCGTCGTGAATTTCGGCGGCGATCTTTTCGTGCGCGGAGTGCGGCGCGGCGATCGGACGTGGGGTGTCGGGATCGACGACCCGACGCGCACCGGCGAATCGGCGCTCTACCGGCTCGACGCCACGACCGGCGGCATTGCCACGAGCGGCGACGCGCGCCGCTTCGTCGTCTACCGCGGCAAACGCCTCGGCCACATCCTGAATCCGAAGACCGGATGGCCGGTCGAAGACGCGCCTCGATCCGTCACCGTCGCCGGCAGGACGTGCCTCGAAGCGGGCACGCTGTCGACGCTCGCGTATCTGCAGGGTCCGCGCGCCCGAACGTACCTCGAAGAGCTTGCAGTACAGTTCTGGATCGTGTGACTGCCGGCAACTGGAGTGACGATGACTCGCTCTGGGCGGCGATGACGCCTGCGCTCGCGTCACCGTTGCGGTTCGCGGCCGCGCAGTGTGATGTGGCGATGATTGCCGGCGCCGTCGCCCTCCCCGCCGCCGCATCCGTCCTCGACCTCGGATGCGGCGCCGGCGTGCATTCGATCGCCTTCGCGGCGCGCGGTTACGCGGTGACCGCGGTCGACCGAAGCGCGACTCTGCTGGCGATCGCGCGCCGGCACGCCATCGACGCCGGCAATCTTGAATTCGTTCACGCCGACATGCGCGACTTCGTCCGCCCGCGCGCGTTCGATCTCGTGTGCAGTCTGTGCGCGTCGCTCTGCTACTTCGACGACGACACACACGTGCGGATTCTACGCAACATCCACGAGAGTCTGCGCAGCGGCGGCACACTCGTTCTCGACGTCATCTCGCGCGCCAATCTGGAATGCCATTGGGAGCCGCGGGCTGCTTTCGACGTCGATCGAACGCATTATGAGGTCGAGCGCGCTGTCGATGCGGACTGGTCGCATGTGCGCGAGACCTGGACCGTTTTCGGAAAGAGCTTTCAGACGGCCCAGCGGCTGTATTCCGCGGCGGAGATGACGCAGTTGCTCAATGAAGCGGGATTCACGAATGTCGAGATTGCCGGATCACTCGACAAGACTCTGCCTCATGGCCCGGACGCGCACAGGATGATTGCCTTCGCGCTGCGTTGATCACTTCTCTATGAACGCCACGATGTCGTTCGAGAGCTGGTCCGCTGAGGGGCGGTGCAGATACATCATGTGGCCGCCGGCGTAGTCCCTGATCGTCAGGCGGTCGCTATTGATCCCGCTGTGCTCCAGCATGTACCTCAGCGCAAAATACGACGTCACCAGGTCGTTGTAGCCGCCAGCGGCAAACACGCGCAGCGCCTCGTTGTCCTTCGTCCCCTGCGCCAGCGCGTCGGTTACGTCGACGAAACCGGCAAATGCTCCCCGGCGGTTCGCCGGACGCTTCCACTTGCGGTTCGCGTCCTGGCTCTGCGGCACATACCGCTTGTCGAGATCGACGCCCAGCTCGTCGTGCAGGTACTGCTGGAACGTGGAGATGTAGATCGGGCCGGTCTTGGCCTCGAACGGATCGCTGTTCGGCGCGTCGGAAATGTTGTCGAGCTCACTCTGCACATACCGCGCGTCGAGCATGCCCAGCGCTTTCCCATCGTCGCGCAGCAGCTCCTTTGCGAAGCGCACCGGCATGACGCGCAGATTGCTGCGGACGATATATTCCTTCGATAAGCCGATATAGCGATGCATCTTCTCGCCGATGCGCTCCTTCGTCGCCTGATCGACCTTGTCGCCCTGGAAGAGCGCCAGCAGATACTCGGTCCCGGCAAACTGCTCGACCTCGCGCAGGAACGAATCGAGGTCCTTGTAGTGACTCTGATCCGGCACTTTGTGGTGATAGAACGCCGTCGCCGCCATTGCGGGAAGGCTCGTCGCGTACGTCTGGTCGTTGCCTCCGAAAATGAACGGCAGCGTGGCCATATTGAGCGCCGGCGAGATGAGGATCACGCCGTTGACGCCCACGTTGAGATTGTTCTGCAGAATCGGCACGAGCAATGACGTGCGGATCCCGCCGTAGCTTTCGCCCAGGATGTATTTGGGGGAGTTCCACCGGTTGTGCCGGGTGATGAACGTGCGGATGAACTCCGCGACCGATTCCGCGTCCTCGTCGTAGCCCCAGAAATCCTCGCCTTTCTTGTCGCCCATGGCGTGGCTGAAACCGGTGCCGACCGGATCGATGAACACGATGTCGGTGGCGCGGAGGATCGTGGAGGGGTTATCGCGCAGCTTGTACGGCGGCGCGCCGGGATCCTGGGCATCGCTGGGAATGTCGATGACGCGCGGGCCGACAAGACCGAAGTGAAGAAAGACGGACGCCGAGCCCGGCCCTCCGTTGAAGACGAACGTGACCGGCCGCGTCTGCAGATCCGTGACGCCGTCTTTCATGTAGGAGATCGTGAAGAAGTCGGCCGTGCTCTTCCCGTCCGCGTCCTTCAGGTAGATGTCTTCCGAAGTCGTCGTGTACGCGAAGTCGCCGCTGCCGATGTGCATCTTGTGCTGCCGCACGAATTTCGCGGGCGGCGGCTCGGGCTTCTCCGCTGCCGGCTTGTCCGGAGGCTTTTCGGCGGGCTTCTGCTCCTGGCCAAATGTCGGGATGACGATGAACGCAGAGATGGCGAGCGCGACAAGGCGTGATCTCATGGTCTGCAGTATACGGAGAGGGTTGGGGCGGGTTTTTGAGTGCGGCGGCGGCATGCCGCCGCACTCCGGATCGAACTAGAAACGAATCAAGGCTGTAATGCGATAGTTTCGCGGCGGTTGCATCGCGTTGCGCGATGTCGGGATGCCGTACGAGCCCTGCAGCGTCGAGCACACGGTCGTCGAGTCGGCGCAAAATCCGACCGAGCTCGCCTGAACCTGCTTCTGCGTGTTCGTCACGTTGAATACCTCACCCTTCAGCCCGATCTCCAGCGCGCTGATCGGAACCGTCGCCTCGGTCGCGAAGTCGAGCTGATACACGTTCGGCAGACGGCTCGAGCCGGCGCCGCTGTAGAAGTACGTCACGGTGCTGCCGTTCGACTTGCCGTCAGGTCCAAGGACGCTGAGCACGCCCTGCTTCTGGTACGTGTCGCCGGCCTGGAAGACCAGGGCGGGCGAGAACGTCAGATTCAGCGCGCGCAGCGGAACCCTGTACGAAGTCAGCGCGTGAACGACATGCGTGCGATCGAACGGCGCGACTCCGTCGCGGTTGTTCGCCACGGCGGCGCCGCAGTTGATCACGCCCTTGACGCCGAGCGTCGTGTCATTGCTCGACTTGCAGTTCTCGTTCGCGAAGTTGCCGAGGTCGGAGCTGATGTTCGCGAACTGGTTGCCTGTGGTGCGCGACCAGACATACGACACGTTCGCGCCCCAGTTCGACGTGAAGCGGCGCTCGAAGGTCGTCTCCAGCGCGTTGTACGTCCGGCGCGCGCCGGGAAGATTCATGAACGTTCGCACGGGACTGCTGCTGCCGGCCGGGTACTCGAACACGTCGTCGATGAGGTTCCCCCAGCTGCGATGGATCGCGCGCAGGCCGGCGCCCATCGTGCGGCCGAGCTGCTGTTCGACGCCGACGGTGAATTCGTCGATGTACGTCGGCTTGAGGTCGTTGACACGCGTCGAGTTGCCGCCGAAGCCGACATGCGGGCCCTGTACGAACGTCGACGTCGCCGGATCCCAGTTGAAGAGCGTGTAGTTCGTCTTCTGCGGAACGCCGGCGAATGCGTCGTCGAAGCTCTGCAGGACGTCCTGATAGAAGCGTCCGTACGACGCGACAGCCAGGCTCTTGCCGTCGCCACGGATGTCATACGTCGTCGCGAAGCGCGGCGAGACGGTGGTCGTGTCGACCACGTTCGTTCCGAGATCGCTTTCGCCCGTCTGTTTCTCGCCGCGAGCGCCGACGTTGAACGTCCAGTGCGTGCCGGCCTGGAACTTGTCGAGCAGGTACACCGCGCCGTTCTTGCCGTGTGAGGTCGAGGCCTGTGGCGGATCGTAATCGCGCCGCTGGAACGGAACGGACGTGCCGGTAGTGATGTCGAACGACTTGTCGAGGAAGAGCTGGTTGTTGCCGAAGCGCTGATCGACGGTGGAGCGAAGCCGCTGGTAATCGATCCCGGCTTTCAAGTTGTGTTGCTGGCCGCCGAAGTTCGCGAAGTAGTTGCCGGAGAAGTTGCCCTGCTCGCGGGCGCGCTCGAGGAAGCCGACGATCGACGGACCGTTGTAAAACAGGCCATTGCTCAGGTCCTGATGCACCGGCGTGTCGGCGACGAAGGGGCGGAATCCGATGTGGATGAGCGAGGTCGCGGCGCCGCCTTCGAGCGCGATGTTGCTGCCCGGGACGCCCGAGTACTGCAGCGCCTTCGAGCGGCTGGTCTGATCCTGCACGTTCATGGCGCCGAGGTCGGCGGCGAAGCGCGGGATGGCGTTGATGCCGCCGTTGTGGCGGTCGACGGCGATGTTGTTCGTCGGCGCCGCGTTCGCTTTGACAACGAGCAGGTTCGACGGACTCACCTGCCAGCTTCCCTTCACGTCATAAAACTTGTCTTGCGGCTGCGAGACGAAGTTCTCCGGGTGTACAGGGTCGACGGTCTGCCGCTGCGCGGAAGTCTGCTTGTCGGTTTCGTACGCGCCGAAGAACCAGGCGTGATCGCGCCAGATCGGCCCGCCGAACGTCGCCGAGTAGGTGGGGATCGTCTTGTTGAGTTTCGTGCGCGCGAACGATGCGCCGGAGACCGGGTTCGCGCCTTTGTTCTGATCGTTCCACTTGTCGTTCGTCACGATGTCTTTGAGCGAGCCCTTGAACTCGTTCGTGCCGCTCTTCGTGATGACGTTGATGATGCCGCCGATGGCGCGGCCGTAATCGGCCGATGCAGCGGACGTCGTCACCTGCACTTCCTGAATTGCCTCGTACGTGAAGTTCTGTCCGAATCCGCCGGTCGTCGGATCGGTCGTGTCGATGCCGTCGAACAGATAGAGGTTGTCCGTCAGCAGCGCGCCGTGGAAGTTCGGATTCGCGTTCGCGTTGCCGGGAAGCACGACTCCCGGCGTCGCCAGGTAGAGCGCCTGGTAGCTGCGGCCGACCGGGAGCTCCTGCGTGAGCGCGCTCTCGAGGGTCGTGGTCTGCGACGCGTTCGTCTTGTCGATGATGGGCACGTTGCCCTGGACCGTGATCGTCTCGGCAGCGCGACTGAGCTTCAGCGCCGCGTCGATGGTCGTGGTCTTGTCGACCTGTACGACCGCGTTCTGCGCGACGAAGCGATCGAAGCCTTCGAGCGACACCGCCACGCGATACGTCCCGGGCTGCAGGAGCTGGATGATGTATCGGCCCTGCGAGTCCGTCGTCGTGGTACGTGTGGTGCCCTTCTCGAGGTTCGTCACCTCGATCGTCGCGCCGGGCAGCAAGGCACCGGTCTGGTCAGCGACCTTGCCGCTGATCGTGCCGAGCTGCGATCCGTCGGCCCACAGCAACAAGGGGAACAATAGAAGAATGAACGTGAAGATCGAGAGAGGGCGCCGGGCAAGCATAAACTCCTCCTTTGTTAATACTTCGGACGCCGGAACTTCAGTTTTCCAAGTGGGCGCGAGTATAACGCGCGATGCCTGGCGGTAGGAAAAAAAGCGCTGCGTCACTCCGCCGCGACGAGCGCTTTCTCGAAAATGTTGCTCGTCTTCATCACTTCGTAACCGTGCCGCTCGTAGAAAACGCGAGCGCGCGAGCGCTTGACGTTGCTCCGCACGCGCATCTTCTGCACCCGCCGCTCCCGCGCCCACTCTTCGGCCGCCTCGATCAGGCGCGCGCCGATGCCGCGGCTGCGGTAATCCTCGTCGACCGACAGCGCGCGGATCTCGCCGCGCGGCTCGTGCTCGAGCGCTTCCGTGATGCAGACGTGCAGCACGCCCACCACGAGCTTCCTCTGCACCGCGACCAACACGGAGTGGTCGGCGCGTCCGAGAAGCTCGACGAGACGGCGGCGGGCCGCTTCGATCGTGATCTCGTATCCGAGTTGTCCGATCAGGCGGCCGACCCGCACGGCGTCTTCGGGGTCGGCGGAGCGGATCGTGACCTCGCCGCTGCCGAAAGAAACGTCAGGAGTGTTGTTCATCATGTCATTCTGAGCGCCGAAGAGCGCGAAGAATCTGGGCGGGGGCCGCCGTCGGTGTATTCTCCCCTGCCGATGGAAGACAGACTCGACAAACTGTCGACACTTTACCGCGCGCACATCACCGTACTGAAGCTGCGGCACGATCATGCGCTCGACGCTGCCGGCTTCGACCATGTCGTCATCTTCGCGGGCGCGCAGCACGTCGCGCTGTTCGACGATGCGCTCTATCCGTTCAAGGTGAACCCGCATTTCAAATGGTGGGTGCCGGTCGTCGACAACCCGCATTGCATGCTCGTCTACACGCCTGGCGTGAAGCCGCGGCTCGTGTTCTATCAGCCGGTCGACTACTGGTACAAGCCGCCCGACACGCCGTCCGGATGGTGGGTCGCGCCGTTCGACATCGAGATCATCAAGACGCCGGAGGAAGCGAAGCAGTACATCCCGACGTCCGGCCGTGTCGCGTTCATCGGCGAATGGGATGACGCGTTCAAGGCATGGGGCAAGCTCGAGTCGAATCCGCTGCCGCTCCTCAACCGTCTGCATTTCGATCGCGCCTGGAAGACGGAGTACGAGATCGAGTGCATTCGCGCGGCGAACGAGCTCGGCGCGCGCGGCCACATCGCCGCCGAGAAAGCGTTTCGCGACGGCGAGTCGGAGTACGAGATCCACCTCGCCTATCTGCGCGCGACGACGCACGCCGAGGAAGAGCTGCCGTACAGCAACATCATCGCGCTGAATGACAATGCGGCCGTGTTGCATTACGTGCAGCACATCCGTGAGCGCCTGGACCGGAAGAAGCGATACTCGTTCCTGATTGACGCCGGCGCCTCGTACAACGGATACGCGTCCGACATCACGCGGACGTACTCCGAGAAGAAGGACGAGTTCCGCGAGCTGATCGGCGCGATGGACAAGATGCAGCAGTCGCTTTGCGCCGAGGTGAAGCCGAAGGTGAATTACCCGGACCTTCACCTGATGGCGCACCGCAAAGTCGCAGAGATCCTGCGCGACTTCGAGTTCGTGAAGGACCTCGACGCCGATGGCATCGTCGAGAAGCGCATCAGCAGCACCTTCCTCCCCCACGGCGTCGGCCACTACCTCGGCCTGCAGGTTCACGATGTCGGCGGATTCCAGAAGAACGCCGAGGGCGGCTCGATCGCGAAACCG
>DASWBH010000439.1:0-3757 GCA_036390755.1 Thermoanaerobaculia bacterium | reverse complement strand
GTGAGCACCGCAACCCACGTCGTGGCCGCGCCGATCAGCGCACGCGATCCGGCCGCGAGCGCGTACCCGGCCGCGATCAGCGGCTTGCGATGCCGCACGCGATCCGACCACGCGCCGGCGACGTACTTGAGAATCGACGCGAGCGCATCGGCCGCACCTTCGATCACCCCGATCGTCACCACCGACGCGCCGAGAACGGTGGTAATGAAGACCGGCAGAAGCGGATAGATCATCTCGCTGGCCGAGTCGTTCAGCAGGGAGACGAAGCCCAAGAGAATGACTTGTGGTGCCAGCTTGCGGCGCATCGAAGGATGCAGGATGAAGGATGAAGGATGAAGAAATCAAAAGATTCATCCTGCATCCTTCATCCTTCATCCTTTCACTAGAATGTGCGCCGCTCGTTGGAAGGAGTTGTATGGCAATCAAGAAAGTAGGCGTCCTCGGTTGCGGCCTGATGGGTTCCGGCATCGCGCAGGTTTCCGCGCAGGCGGGCTATGACACGGTCGTCGTCGAGGTCGAGCAGAAGTTTCTCGACAAGGGTCTAGCCGGCATCGACAAGAGCCTCGGCAAATTCGTGGAGAAGGGCAAGCTCTCGGCACAGGACAAGAGCTCGTGCATGTCGCGCCTGAAAGGATCGACCTCGCTGAAAGACCTGGCCGAGTGCGACATCGTCGTCGAGGCGATCACGGAGAACCCGCAGATCAAGAAAGAGACGTACACGGCGATCGACTCGATCGTGAAGAAGGACGCCGTCTTCGCGTCGAATACGTCGTCGCTGACGATCACCGAATTGTCGATGGCGACTGCGCGGCCGAAGCAGTTCGTCGGGCTGCATTTCTTCAATCCCGTTCCGCTGATGAAGCTCGTCGAAGTCGTGCGCACGATTCTCACGAGCGACGAGGCGTTCAACACGGCATTCGAGTTCGCGAAGTCGGTCGGGAAAGAGCCGGTGGCGTGCCGCGACAACTCCGGCTTCATCGTCAACCGCCTGCTCGTCCCGTACATCCTCGACGCCATCCGCGCGTACGAGGAGGGCGTGGGCTCGATCGAAGACATCGACAAAGCCATGCAGCTCGGCTGCGGCTATCCGATGGGACCGTTCACGTTGCTCGATTTCGTCGGACTCGACACCACGTACTACATCACCAAGGTCATGTTCGAGGAGTACCGCGAGAAGCGCTTCGCGTCTCCGGCGCTGCTGCGCAAGATGGTTCTGGCCGGACGCTTCGGACGGAAGAGCGGCGCAGGGTTCTACGACTACTCCGGAGAGAAGCCGGTGGCGTTCGATCGCTAATTCTCAGCCCTCGCCCCGCGGAGCGGGGAGAGGGTGCCGCAGGCGGGTGAGGGGCCGCCCTCATCCGCGCGTCGCGCACCTTCTCCCGCGAGCGGGAGAAGGAGGATTCAATGGAAAATGTCAGAACCGAAACGCGCGACGGCATCCTCTTCATCACGGTCGACCGTCCCAAAGTCCTCAACGCACTGAACGCGCAAACGGTCGAAGAGATTGGCCGCGCGTTCGACGCCGGGCGCGACGACGAGTCCGTGCGCTGCGTGATCGTGACCGGGGCGGGCGACAAGGCCTTCGTGGCCGGCGCCGACATCCACGAGCTCGCGAAGATGACGCCGATCGCCGGCAAGTTCACCTCCGAGCAGGGGCAGAACGTGTTCCTGCAGATCGAGCGCTTCCCCAAGCCGGTCATCGCCGCGATCAACGGCTTCGCCCTCGGCGGCGGTTGCGAGCTCGCCCTCGCGTGTCACATCCGCATCGCCTCCGAGCGCGCCCAGATGGGACTGCCGGAGGTCTCCCTCGGCATCATCCCCGGCTACGGCGGCACGCAGCGCATGGTTCGCCTCGTCGGCAAGGGAAAAGCGTTCGAGCTCGTGTGCAGCGGAGAGCGCATCGGCGCGGCCGAAGCGGAGAGGATCGGGCTCGTGAACCGTGTCGTGCCCGCCGATCAGCTCATGAGCGCGGCGGAGGAAATCGGAAAGAAGATCGCGTCGAGGTCGCCGATGGCGGTGCGCGCGGCCATCGAGGCGATCAACAGCGGCAGCGACATGTCGCTCGAAGATGGGCAGACGCTAGAGGCCACGCTCTTCGGTCTCCTCTGCGCGACCGAGGATATGAAGGAAGGGATGGCGGCGTTCCTGGAGAAGCGGCCGGCGAAGTTTCCCGGGCGATAATGCTCGGATGAAGAGCTACCTCATCGCCGCGGCTGTGTTTCTCGCTGCCGCCGGCGCTCGCGCCGCCATCACGTTCGCGGGGATTCCGTGGAACACGCCCGCGCAGACAGTGGTCAGCAAGTTGACTGCCGCCGGTTTTACGGTCGCGAAGAAGCCGGATCACGGCGACTATCGCTTCCGCGGCAAGCTGCTCAACCACGACGCCGCCGGAGTGGCGATCATGTCTGACGGAAAGGTCGTGCGCGTCTTTGTGATGCTCGCAGCACCGGACGACGCGGCCCGGGAGACCTACGAGGAACTTCGCAAAGTGCTGATTGCAAAGTACGGAGCGCCGGCCAAGACCGTGCGGAGCTTCGAGGAGCCGTTCCATGAAGGCGACGGCTACGAGGCCGAGGCGATCCGCTCCGGCAAGGCGAATTTCGCGACGCAGTGGATCGACGGAGGGGAGGCGCTCGTGCTCAACATCGCGTCGGGCAAGTCCCTCGCTCTGACCTACGACTCCGCCGCGCAGTAAACTTCACCCTATGCGCGACGAATCCCAGGACCTGATCTACGACTGGAACGTCGCGGTCGAACAGCCGCGGCGGCCAAAGCGGCGGATCGAGTTCGACGATGAGACGCTGCGCGACGGACTGCAGTCGCCCTCGGTGACCGATCCGACGCTTGACGAGAAGATCCGCATCCTCCACTTCATGAACGACATCGGCATCGACAACGCCGATATCGGTCTGCCCGGAGCAGGACCGCACGTGCAGAAAACCGTCGAGGCGCTCGCGCGCGAGATCGTCGACAACAAGCTGAGCGTCTATCCGAGCGCCGCGGGCCGCACGCACGAGAACGACATCAAGCCGATCATCGACATCTCCGATCGCGTCGGCATCCGCCTCGAGGCCGATCTGTTCATCGGCTCGTCGCCGATCCGTCAGTTTACCGAGGAGTGGGACATCGACTGGATCGTGCAGCAGTCGGCGAAGGCGGTGCGTTTCGCCACCGAGCACGACATCCCCGTCATGTACGTCACCGAAGACACCACGCGCGCGAAGCCGGAGGATGTCGAGACGCTCTACACCGCTGCGATCGATGCGGGCGCGAAGCGCGTCTGCATCGCGGATACGGTCGGTCACGCCACGCCGTGGGGAACGCGCACGCTCGTGCACTTCGTGCGATCGCTCGTCGACCGCCTCAACCCGGACGTGAAGGTCGACTGGCACGGACATCAGGACCGCGGCCTCGGCATCATCAACTGCATCGCCGCGCTCGAGGCGGGCGCGGATCGCGTGCACGGGTCGGCGACCGGAATCGGCGAGCGCGTCGGCAATACGCCGATGGATCTGCTGCTGGTCAACCTCAAGCTGATGGGGTGGATCGACAACGATCTGACGAAGCTCCCCGAGTATGTGCGCTTCGTGACGACGGCGACGCACGTCCCGCTGCCGGACAACTATCCGGTGTTCGGCCGCGACGCATTCCGCACCGGCACAGGAGTTCACGCCGCGGCGATCATCAAGGCCCGGAAGAAGGGAAGCGACTGGCTCGCCGACCGCGTTTACTCGGGCGTGCCGGCCGGAATGTTCGG
>DASWBH010000438.1:0-1943 GCA_036390755.1 Thermoanaerobaculia bacterium | reverse complement strand
CTGACGTCGATGAGCGACAGCGAGATCGTCAGCGCGACGCGCGAGAACATCGCCGCGGTGCCGCACGCGCGCGGCGTGAACAACCACATGGGATCGCGCGCGACAGCCGATCGCCGCGTGATGACCGACGTGCTCGGAGCGTTGCCGCACGGCATGTACTTCATCGATTCGCGGACCGGCGGCGGATCGGTTGCCGCGACGATCGCGCGCGAGATGAACGTCAAGACCGCGGCGCGTCAGGTCTTTCTCGACGACATCCAGACCGACGCAGCGGTTCGCAGGCAGCTGCGCGTTCTCTCCGCCGCTGCGCGCGCGAAGGGAGTGGCGATCGGCATCGGACATCCGCACGAGGTCACTCTGCGCGTGCTTGCGCGCGAGGTTCCCGGGCTGCGCGCGGAGGGTTTCCGCATCGTCAGGGCGAGCCAGGTCGTGAACTGACGTGCTCCTCGCACTCTTCACGATCGAGCTCGCTGCCGGCCTCTATCTCTTCCTCCCGCTCGTCGGTCGCCGCAGCGCCGGCGTGAAGTTCTACCGGCTCGTCCTCGTCATCAGCGGCGCGCTGACGGCGATCGCAATCGCGGCCCATCTGAACGCGCGAGATACGCGCGCTGCCTCAGCCGACGGGATCGCCCTGGTCCTGACGGCCATCGTCTGGTTCGTGCTTCGCTATCCGAAGCGCCTCATCTTCCGCGCGTCCGCCGTCCTCCTCGGCTGCGCATACGTGGCGGCCTCGCTCGTCGCCTACGACGGAGCGGTGCGTCCGGCGTCGATCGTCGCCACCATCGCTGGCTCGCTCTCGGCGATCGCCCTTCTCGGCAGCGTCAACCTGGCGATGACGCTCGGCCACTGGTACCTGGTCGTGCGCGGCATGCCCATCGACCCGCTGAAGCGGCTGACGATGGCGACGCTTGCGGCCGCGATCGCGAAGACCGCGGTCGTCTTCGGCGCGCTCGCCATCGGCGGCGCGTGGCACGACGTGGCCATCCGCCAGGGCATCTTCTTCTGGATGCGCGCCGGCTGGGGACTGGGCGGACCGCTCGCGCTCTACCCGATGGTGCGGGGGACGGTGAAGATCCGTTCGACGATGGCCGCGACCGGCATCCTCTACGTCGACGTCGTCGCCGTCGTCATCGGCGAGGTCCTCGGCGGCTGGCTCTCCGCGCTCGTCCACCTTCCGGTCTGATACGATCGCGCGCGTTCGCGATGGCGCCCGTCACCTTCCAACGAGTCGCAAAACGATACGGCAGCGTCTCGGTGATCGAGGACCTGAACCTCGACATCCACGATCACGAGTTCATGGTCCTGGTCGGCCCGTCGGGCTGCGGGAAATCGACGGCGCTGCGCATGATCGCCGGCCTCGAAGAGATCTCCGAGGGCGAGATCCGCATCGGCGATCGCGTCGTGAACGATCTGCAGCCGAAGGACCGCGACACGGCGATGGTCTTTCAGAATTACGCGCTCTATCCGCACATGAGCGTGCGCGAGAACATCGAGTTCGGGCTCAGGATGCGCAAGACGCCGCACGACGAGATGAACCGCCGCGTGGCCGAGGCGGCGGAGATTCTGAGCATCGGGCATTTGCTGGATCGGAAGCCGAAGCAGCTCTCCGGCGGACAGCGTCAGCGCGTCGCGGTAGCACGAGCGATCGTCCGCAATCCGGCCGTGTTTCTCTTCGACGAGCCGCTGTCGAACCTCGATGCAAAGATGCGCGTGCAGATGCGCGCGGAGATCACGAAGCTGCAGCAGCGCCTGCAGACGACGTCCGTCTACGTGACGCACGATCAGATCGAGGCGATGACCATGGGCCATCGCATCGCCGTCATGCGCGAGGGAAAAATCCAGCAGGTCGGGACGCCGCTCGAGGTCTACGACAAACCGGCGAACGTGTTCGTCGCGCAGTTCATCGGCACGCCGCCGATGAATTTCTTCGACGCCGAGCTGAC
>DASWBH010000437.1:0-2544 GCA_036390755.1 Thermoanaerobaculia bacterium | reverse complement strand
GTCAAGTCGACGCCGCTGAGCGCGTAGATCTCCTGCGGGCCGAGCTGGTACACGCGCGTGAGCTCGTGCATCTCGATGAGGTGTTCCGGGGCCGGTTCGGGCAGTGCGCTCATTTATCGCTCTTCTCCGCTGTGCTGGTCTTTTCTTCTTTCGTAATGATTACGAAGTCGCCGTCGTGCAGTTTCTTCAGCGTCCGGAACGGCCCGGTCACGACGGAGTCTCCGGCTTTCAGTCCTGAGACGATGGCCACCTGCGTGGCGTCACTGATGCCGGTCGCGACCTCGACCATTTTCGCCTTTCCGTCCCGCACGACGAACACGTACTTCTTCTTCGGCGCGTCCTCGTCCTCATCCTCGGCGGCCTTCTTTGAGCCCGGCACGCGCTCGACGACGCTTTGGATCGGAACGGCGATCGCGTTCCCGACCGTGCTGGTGACGATCGAGACCTGCGAGGTCATGCCGGGCCGCAGGCGGTCGTCCGGATCGTCGATCGCGACTTTGACTTTGAAGTAGCGGATGCCCGACCCGGCGCCGCTCTGACGGATTGCGGCGCTCGATCCGATCTCCTCGACGTGGCCGCGATACTCATGGTCGGCGACTGCATCGACTTTGATCCGCGCCGGCTGCCCCACACGAATCCCGACGACCTCGGTCTCCCCCACTTCGGCCTCGACGAGAATCTCCGACAGGTCAGCGATCACGGCGATGACGGAGCCGGGATTGTTCATCGTTCCCGTGACGACGACCTCGCCTTCGTGCGCGTTGAGCTGCACGACCTTCCCGTCGATCGGCGAAACGATCGTCGTGCGGGACAAATCCGTCTGCATCTGCGTCAGCATCGCCTCGGATTCGCGCACTCCCTGCTCGGCCGACCCGAGCGCCGCCCGCGCGTTATCGAACTGCAGCCGCGCGGTCTCGAACGCTTCCTGCGCCTGGATCCCCTGCTTCTGCAGGTTCATCGCGCGGTTGTACGCGGCCTGCGCGGTGGCCACCTGCGCCTGTGCGCGCGTCACTTCGACGCGGCGGTTCGCCAGGTCGGCAACGGCGCGATCGCGCGCAGACACGATCTGATACTTCTCGAGATCGACGAGCTTCTGCCCTTTGTGAACGGTATCGCCTTCGTCGAAGTACAGTTTCTCGATTTTGCCGATGACGTGCGCGCTGATGTTGACCTTGACCTTCGGATCGATCTCGCCCGGCGCGGCGACGACGGCCTCGAGCTTGCGCGCTCGCGCCGGCTCGACGTAGACCTTCTCGCCTTTCGCTCCGCTGCCGCGGATGCTGGCGAAAACGATGACGGCGACCAGTACGGCGGCTCCGGCAATCAGGAGCGGCCGTTTCACGACGCCGCCTTCATCCTCGATGCGCCAAGTGCCGCGATCCCAAGCTTGATGATCAGCGCGAATGCCCAGAGAGTGACGATGATTGCCGCCGACCGCGCGCGGGTCATGCCTGACACGAACGCGAATCCGATGATCAGCAGCACGATCGTCCAGATCGTGAAAACGTCGAGCGACGACAGCAGCGAGAAAAGAACCGGCTGCGCCTTCAGGTCGACGAGAAAAGAGAGATTCGAGCGCACGACCATCGGGATCGCGCCGACGTCGACGGATCCCTTAGCCAACACGACGATCGTCAGGATGATGCCGTAGATCACGCGCGGCAACCACGCGTACAGCACGACCGACAGAGCCTGTTTGAAGTTCCCTTCTCCGCCGAAGAGACGGAACGCAATCAACAGAACGCCGGCGACGATCGCGAACAACGCCAGCGTCAGGAAGGGAGCGGCATACGTGCTCACCTTGCTGATTGCCGACGTGAACCGCATCGCACGATCAACGTCCTCGGCAGCCATGTGCGGGTTCGAGCGCGTGATCTGCTCGCGTACAGAGTCGAACTGCAAACGCGGCGCGACGAGAAACGAAGTCAGCGTCGAGATCGCAAGTATGAGCACGAGCGGCACGATGATGTCCGGCCGCCGGGCGATGTCGCGGAACGTCTGGTCAGGCGCGAACAGCGCGCCGATGATCCGCTGAAAAGGTCCCTTCGTCTCCTCCACGACTGCCGGTGCCTGCGGCGGCACCGACTGGATCTCCGACGTCACTTCGGCGTGCCCTCCTGCGTGTGCGTTGCGTAGTTCAGCCAATTGTACTTGTCGAACTGCGAGAAAACGCGCGGTTCATTCACCTGCGGCTCGTCAACGGCGATCTGGTGGACCTCGAGGATATCGCCGACGGCGCGGTGATAGCTCGACAGCGCCTTCTGATAGCCGACCAGCGCCTGCAGCTCGCGCACGCGGGCATCGGAGAGCTGCCCCTGGATCTGCAGGACCTGGAAGTTCGTGGTCATGCCGTTCTCGTAGCGGCGGCGCTCGGCCTCGAGGTTCTGCTCTGCCGCTTCACGTGCCGCGCGTGTGGCCGCAATCGACTTGGCGGCCGTGTCGACGTCGCGGACCGCGCCGCGAACCTGGACGGCGATGTTCTGCCGCAACTGCTCCTGCGTCAGCCGCGACTGGTCCAGGTCCAACTGCGCCCGCTTCGCCTCG
>DASWBH010000436.1:0-33982 GCA_036390755.1 Thermoanaerobaculia bacterium | reverse complement strand
CGGCGAGAAGAACGACCATCTTGTAATCGTGCGGAAGCGAGTCGAGGGCGCGCTTGACGTCCTCGTCCATCATGTCCTGGAAGATCTCGCTCTCCGGATCCTTGATGAGATCCGGCGCGTTCTTCTGGATCACTCGCTCGTACGATTCTTCGATCTCGGAGAAGTCGATCTTGTGCGGCGTGAGCTTCTTCTTCCGGTAGTTGTTGATGAACGTGTTCTTCATGATCTTGAAGAGCCACGCCTTGAAGTTCGTACCTTCTTCGAACTTGTCGTAGTACTTGTATGCCTTGAGATACGTCTCCTGAACGAGGTCCTCCGCGTCTTCGGAGTTCCGCGTCATGCGGTATGCCGTGTTGTAGAGCGAGTCGACGTAAGGCATCGCTGCCTTCTCGAAATCCCAGCCCTGTTCGTGCTCGTTCGCTACCGCGCTCTTCATGATCTCTCCCGTTGTGCCTGCACGCATGAAAACTTCACACTCCATGCCGCATGCATGCTTAGATGCGGCACCAAATAAAATAGTTACTCTCGCTCTGCCGAAAACGGCCAAACCGTTGAAATCAGGAAAGTTTGGCCTGATGCGGTTACCTGCTTCCCCAGCGACAGCAAAAGCGCTCGCGTCATCAGCGATGGACACGAGCGTCCTCGAAGTCAGATGGAATCAATGAAAGGCTACGGTATTCAGGAGGGAGCTGCTGGCAAACCGGCTGTTAACAAACAGTCACAGCAGGGAAATTCCCGAGCCGCCATTATACACAGCCTTGCCCGAAGATCAATCCCGATAAATCGCGAGCAGGTTCTCGTAGGCGCGCGTGATCTCGATGAACCGCGCCGCTTCGGCGCGCTGCGTCTCGTCGGAATCGAGGTGAAATTTGTCGGGATGATGCTGGGCAGCAAGCCTTCGATACGCCGCGATGATCGCCTGACGCGTCGGCGTTCCTTCGAGATGGAGAACAGCGAGCCATTCCGCCGTTCGGCTCTCATCGCGGACGAACAACGGGATCGCGCCGCCGCCACGATCCGCTTCGCGAGGCCGCGCGTCCTTCGCGTGATCGACGTACTCGAAGGCATAACGCTCGCGCAACCGCGCCAGCGCATCCGTGTGGAATCCCAGGCCGAAGCTGAGGTCGAGGAGCGAAGCGTACTGACGCAACGGAACCGGTTCGCGCCGCGCCGCAGCGAACTGCACGGCCTGCTCGAGCAGCTGCGCGCGTTCTGGAGCCGACGTCACACGCGCGTACGATTCTGCCCAGCTCGTCACGTCGACGCCGCGCGTCACCCGGGCACCGTTTCCCGCCACACGCCTGAGCTGACGCAGCGCATCGTCGGAACTCGCGCCACCGGACGTCAGGACGTGAAACAGGATCGACGCGGCGATCTGCTCCCGGTCGCCAGGGATTCCCGCCCGCGGCTCGGCCTCGCCTTTGGAAATCGCCAGCGCGATCAGCACGAACACCGCCATCGCCCCGCCGGCGACGATCATGATCAGGACGGCGATCAGCTCCACAGGATATTTATGGCGCGAGCGAGTGCACGGCGTCCAGCTGCGCAGTACTGCAGCACGAGGGCTTGCATCGGCTACACGGTTACGGTGAGCAGCGCGTCGATGTCCGCGAGCTTCGCATCCAGTCTCGCGCCTCTGAGCACCGGCTTCGAGCCGTCGACGTCGATTTCCTCCTCGACGCTGATCCAGCTCAGACAACCCGCGTATTCTTCGCGAAACATCACGGCAGCCGGCTTCGACAGCGCGTACGTCCGCACGCCGATGATGTGCAGCGCCTGGTCAGGCCGGAAGCGGTAACGCGACTCGAGCGTCGCGCGCGGAATCGCGACATGCGGCGCAAGGCGCTCCATCTGCTCGAGCTCGCGCACGCTCCACGTCCGCGCGACTTCGCACCAGTGCGTGATCGAGACGGCAGGCCGATGGTCGCTCTCGCCTTGATGGAAGTATGTCGGATAGAGATAGAACTGCGACGCTTCAACGCCGAACTTCGGGTCGGCGATCCCGCCCTTGCGGATGAGGATGACTTGATCGCCACGGCCCAGTGCGTCGATCACGGATGACCACTCCTTGAGCGCGGTGTGATTCGCGAGTTTTCTCATTTCGAAATTCCTGAGCCGTAACTCATTTGCCAGGCACAAAGGTGACCGAGTTGACCGGCCCTTCCCAGATCGTGACCGCGGTGACCACCGCGTTTTCACCCGCCACGTCGGCTGACAGCTCGCGGTGAAACCACGCTGCGATGTTCTCCGCCGACGGATTCACCTCGGTGAACGGCGATACGTCGTTGATGCAGCCGTAGTCCAGCTTTTTCGCGAGAGCTTCGAGCTTCCGCTTCGCGCTGATGAAGTCGACCGAGATCGCGTCGCCATCGACTCCGCCTCCCCGCGCGGCGAGCGCAGCCTCGACCTTGTACGAGTGTCCGTGCAGCGGCTCCGAGATTCCGCGGTATTCGCGGAGGAAGTGCGCGGCCTCGAATCGCGCCTCCACGCGCACGCTGTAACTTCCGCTCGTGACGTCCTCGGTTCGGTCCGCGAAAATGTGTGCGATGGCCTCCTCGCTGGCGCCGAGCTCGCGCAATTCGTCGGGGGTCGACTGCGATCGCAGTAGATCTTCGGCGCGACGGTCATCCCAGCACGATGACGGGTTCGACTGCGTCGCGAGCGCGATGAGACTCTCGAGCGTTTTCCGCCGCGACTCGTCGATCTTTGTGGGCACGGTCGCAAGTGTACAATGCGCGCGTTTTCGCGATGCCCCTCCCGAAATCCATCACCTGCGTCAACTGCAGCCGCACATATCCTGAAGGTTGGCGACGCTGCCCTTACTGCGGCCACGATCCGCTCGTCGAGCGGCGTGACGCGCAGGCGCGCCGTTTCATGCAGAAGAAAGTTCAGGATTACGAGCAGCGGACGGGCACGCGCCGCAAAGAGGACAAGCGCCCCGCCCCTCCGCAGCAGCGTCCGCCGCGCGAGCGCGGACCGCAACCGCAGAACCGGCGCGAACGCGATCGCGAACGGCAGCGGAGCCAGCGCGGCGAGCGCCGCGGCGCGCAGCCGCGCCAGCAACAACAACAACAACAACAACAACAACAACAACAGCAGCCTCAGCGACCGGAACAGCAGCAGGGTCCTCGAGGGCGGCGACGTCGCCGCAGAGGTCGCGGCGGCACACGTGATGACGCTGCCCAAACCGCGGCGCCGCAGCCGCAGCAGCGCGTCGTCCCTCCCCAGGACCAGCCGAGGCCGGAGCCGCGAAGCAACGAGCCGCAAGGCGAAGGCGGCGGCGATCGCGGAGGCCGGCGCCGGCGCTTTCGGCGGAGGCGTCGCGGAGGTGGCGGTGGCGGTGGAGAGGGCGGCGGCGGGAACCCTCCGGGGCCTCAGAAGCCCCAGGGAACCTAGGGAACCTCCCTAGCCGACTGTCTGCTCGGGAATCGCGCCTGCCGGCGGCTCAGCCGGAGGACGTTTCATCGTCAGGAAACGCGCGGAGCACTCGGCGAACCCCTCACAGCGGATGCAGTAGCCGTCGCTGTTCTCAGGCTTGTAATCGGCCGGAGAACAGATGTTCACTCCCGGGACCTTGTCCCTGTCGCACTGTGCGATCAGACGATCGATCTCGACGGCGTTGCTGTTGCCGACCGCGCGCTTGATCGCGACGAAGCGGGCCGCGTTGCGGATCGCGGTGCCGTCCGGAACGTCGTCCTCATCTGCCGTCTCGCTGTCGTGAATGATGATCACGCGCACGCGCTGCGACAGGAAGAACGCGTAGCTCGCCGCCGCACCTGCGAGCGCAGCGAGATTCGCGTGTCCGCCTGCGAAGACTCCGACGACGAGCACGAGCGCCGCGATATACGCGATCCACCGGATGCGCACCGGCAGCGCGCCGAACAACGAGAACGTCTGCTGCGGAAATACCGATGCGTAGACGAACAGGAGCGAGAAATTCACGAAGTAGGAGCCGAGGAGCGGAATGCCGAGGGCGGCGGCGGTCATGGCGGAGCCGAGGGTCGAGACGGTGAAGAACGCCAGGAAGTTCCACGTTCCCCACTCCTCTTCGAGCGCACTTCCCATCAGGTAAAGCAGAAGCAGTGTGAAGAACAGCACGAGCGGACGCGGGAACACGAACCACCCCTGTCCGGCCTGCGTGAACTGATAGGTGAAGACGCGCCAGATCTCGCCCGCCGCCACGGCGCCGCGCTCGAACGAAAAGAGCCGCGCGTACTTCTGGGGATCCTGATACTCGAGGAAGAAGAAGGAGATCGTCAGGAACAGGAGGATGTAAATGCTGCGGAGGTTCTCGCCTCGTGATCGGAACATTGAACGTGTGCTGACCGGAACGCCGCCGCGCCTGCTTTTACTTCATTGGGCCGTCACGTTGCCGATACGATCGAATGTCAGTGTAGACCCATTCGTTACATGGTGCTTCGCGGCCTGGCCGGCGCCGAGCTCGAGCACGTACTTCGCGCGCGCATTCGGCGGATAGCTCGGACACGGATCGGCCTTGCACGGCGGAACGTTCGGCTCGACGTGCACGACGCGGCGGCTCTCGTCGATCCAGATCATGTCCAGCGGAACGAGCGTGTTCTTCATCCAGAACGCGTAGTCGCCGACCTGCGGAAAAACGAAGAGCATGCCGGTGCCCTCCGGCACGCGGTCGCGAAACATCAGACCGCGCGCCCGCGTGTCCTCGTCGATGGCGAGCTCGATGTGCACGTTGAAGCCGTCGGGCAGCGTGATCGCCGGACCGCTGTACGGCGTCACGGATGTCGCGGGAGGAGTCGTCGGCACCGGCTTCGCGCAGGCGAGTACGAACAGGAATGCGAGAAATGAGCTTTGCACGTCACTTCTCACTCTCGACCTCGACGACGTCCTCCTGCTTCTGGTCCCTGGGGATGAGATCGTATTTCTTCGCGTAATAGCGGAACGATCGGAACGACATGCGCAGCAGCTCGGCGGCCTGGGTCTGCACGCCGCCGCTTCGCTCGAGCGCCTTGAGCATGAAGATTTTCCCGATGGCCTCGAGCTGGTCCTGGAGCGAAATGCCTTCCGGCGGCAGCTCAAACGTCGCGTCCGGAATCCGGCCGCCGACGAGGATGTGCTCGGGGAGGGATTTGGTCGTGAGGACTTCGGAGGTCTCGAGGGCGATCATCCGTTCGATCACGTTCTCGAGCTCGCGCACGTTGCCCGGCCAGTGGTACTTCTCGATGGCGCGCATCGCGTCGGTCGAGATGTGCTTGTGCGGCATGCCGATGTTTTCGCAGAACTTCGCGATGAAGTAGTCGACGAGCAGCGGGATGTCTTCCTTGCGATGCCGCAGCGGCGGCAGCTCAATCGGAATCACGTTGATGCGGTAGAAGAGATCCTCGCGAAAAGTCCCTTTCAGAATCGATTCGTTGAGGTCGCGGTTCGTCGCGGCGATCACGCGCACGTCGACCGTCGTTTCGACGTTCGAGCCGACCCGGCGCACGACGCGGTCCTGCAGGACGCGCAACAACTTGATCTGCATCGCCGTGGAGGTCTCGCCGATCTCGTCGAGGAAAATCGTGCCGCGATCGGCCTCGTGAAACAGTCCGCGCTTCTCGCGGATCGCGCCCGTGAACGCGCCCCGCTCGTGGCCGAACAGCTCCGACTCGAGCAGGTTCTCGGGCAACGCGCCGCAGTTGATCGACACGAACTTGCCGCGACGGCCGGAGTTGTAATGGATCGCGCGCGCGATCAACTCCTTGCCCGTGCCCGACTCGCCGGAGATCAGCACAGTCGACATCGTGCGGGCGATGCGCTGCACGATCGTGAAGATCTCCTGCATCTTCGAGCTCTTCCCGATGATGTTCGAGAAGGTGAAGCGCTCCTCGAGCGCGGAGCGGAGGTGGAGGTTCTCGTCTTCGAGCTGTTTCCGCTCGACAGCCTTGCGGATGATGATCTTCAGCTCTTCGACGTCGAACGGCTTGGCGATGTAGTCGAACGCGCCCGCCTTCAGCGCCTCGACCGCCGACTTCGTCGACGTGTGAGCCGTGATCATGATGAAGGCGATGCCGGGGTTTTTCTCCCGGACCTCGCGGATCAGATCGATGCCCGAGCCGTCGGGCACCATGAGATCGCACAGGACGAGATCGGGCTCAGCCTTTTGAATCGCCGCCCGCGCTTCAGCCAGCGTGGCGGCCGAGTCGACCCGCCACCCTTCTTCTTCGAGGACGATGGTCAGAAAGTCGCGGAGTGAGGCTTCGTCGTCGACGACCAGAAGGTCCACGCAACGATTATAGGGGTGGCTCGTCTGGCCGGCGTGACCGCGCGAACGGCTCGAACGCGAGCAGGTCATTGACCTCGCGAAGTTTGTGCTCGTCGAGGTACTCCGCCGCCAGGCTCGACAGGAGGCGCTCGACGCCAGCCTTGTGGCGCCTCAGGTAAATCTCCGGAACCTGACCGGCTGCGGCGGTAAACCTCACGATGGCGGCGTTCGCGGCGATGCGCGGACGCAATGTCACCGGCGATGTCGTCGTAACAGCGGCGTCGCGATGCAGCATGCGCCGGCGTGTCTCGTTCTTTCGCGCGATCACTGACAGCACGCGCGAGCGGTCGCCGTCCGGCAGGAAGTAGATCGCGGAGACCGAGTGGCGCGTCTGCCCGATGCGCAGCGCGCGCCCGTTTCGCTGATCGATCTTCACCGGATTCCACGGAAGATCGAAATGGACGACCACTCCGGCGCGGTGCAGGTTCAAGCCTTCCGCGGCGATGTCGGTCGCGACGAGAACACCGGCGCGCCCGGCGCAGAACGCATCGACGGCTTCGGCCGCGCGCCGCCGATCGCGGCCCGTGGCGAGCACGGCGCGTCGCGTCGACCGCAGCGCATCGAACAGACTCGCCGCCGTCGCCGACCATCCGCTGAAAACGAGCGCCGGCTCATCGCCGATCGAATCGAGCAGCATGCGCGTCTTCGTCCGCGGCGAAGCGCCGGCACATGCGGCGAGCGCGTCGAGGCGCAGCAATTCGGCCTCGATCTGCTGCGGATCGGCGTCATTCCCGTCTTCGACAAATAGCTCCCAGAACAGCACTTGCTGCACGGCGTCGGCGTCCTCCTCGTGTGCGAATGCGCGCCGGTACTCGCGCTTCGGCAACGCGCGACCGGACGCGAGACACTCGAGCGCGCGCTCGTAGAAACGGCGCTGCCGGCGCACGCTTTCCAGCAGGGCGGCCTCGCTCGACTCGAGTCTGCGCCAGAGAAACTGCCGGAGAATCGCGGTCTCGCCGACGAGCGGGAACTGCAGCGCATCGATCAGCGCAGCGATCTCGCCGCCGCCGTCGAACACGTCGTAGCGAATCACGCGCGCATCGAGGCGGCCGAACTGCAGCTCCGGCGGGAGCGCGACACGGTCGCGGCGGATCACGAGCTCGGCGACCATCCGGGCGAGCGCGGCGCGATCGTTCCGCTCGAAGGCGACGTCGATCGACGGAACGCCGCAGCGCGCCAGGGCGTCGTCGGCGACGATCAGATCGATCAGCGCGCGGAGATCATTCGCCGAGTTGCAGAGCGGCGTCGCCGTGACGAGAAGCATGCGCGCGCCGACCGAGCGCCGAGCCAGCGCGTCGTAACGCTGCGTCTTCGGATTGCGGAACGCATGCGCCTCATCGACGATGATCATCCGCCGCTTCGGCTGCGGAATCCGGCAATCGCTCACGATCCCGTCGTGCGTCAGCACGTTCGCGCTCACGCCGAAGCGGCGCAGCGTCTCGTTCCACTGCGCCACGAGCGATGCGGGGACGATCACCTCGACCGATCCGTCCTCGCCCTCCTCCATCCGCGCGACTTCGGCCGCGATGAACGATTTGCCGAGGCCCGGCTCGTCGGCGAGAAGGACGCCGCCGCAGCGGGCGATGACTTGCGTCGCTCGGCGGACCGCGTCGCGCTGATGCTCAGCGAGCACCGAGCCTTCGCTCCACGAAGTCGCGCAGCATGCGAAGTTCGGCAATCCCGTACAACTGCGCGACGACAGCGTCGAGCTCTTCGGTCGCGCGTCCGCTTCGATGCGCCGCGCGCGAGAGCCGGACGAGCCTGGCCCACGCCGGCACCTCCGCAGTGACGCGCGGAACCGGCAGCCGCGCGACGGTGCGGCCGAAGTAGCGGTAGTGGTCGTCCTTCGCCCGCTCCGCGGTGGCGAGGAGAAACGCATCGGCGACGGTCGAGTTGAGCAGCGCCGCGATCACGTACGCCTCGTCGAGCGAGACCGCGTCGATCGAATAGAGCGTCTGATTCGGCACGAGCGGAACGGCGTGGCCGTCGACATACACGAGGTCGGGCAGCACCGCGGCCGCCATGCCTCGCGAGACGTCCTTCCAAGCGACTTTGATTCCGACGTGCTCCGGCCGGACGAACGCCAGCCGCAGCGCGCGCATCCACTGCGGCGCCTCGCGCCAGCTCGCCGCGGGCGGCCACAACATCCACTGCGATGCCGCGGTCGTCCATCGACGCAAGTCACGGCCGCGAACGCACCGGCAGAGGACCGCGACCGGAATGCGCAGGCCGTCAGACGTCACGAGCTGACCGTCTTCGATCGTCCCTGTGACGAAGAATCGCTGGTTGTCCCCGGTCTTCACACCCATGACCGGGCGGCGGCCGAGCGATTCGGCGAGCGGCATGAAGTCACGAACGAGACGGCGAAGAATTGCCGCGACTTCGGGTGGAACGAGCGCCCATTCGCCTCCGCTGATCGACAAGTCGCGTTGAGGTACATCGAACGCGCAACCGTCAGCCGTGACATGGACGACGTCCGGCGCGCCGCGGCGCGCGACGACGCCGAGCGGGAATGTGTCGGCGGTGAAGAATCGGCGCGGGTCGCCGGTCCAGTCGACCAGCTCCACGATCGAGAGCTGCTCCTGCGCAAAGCGCCGCAACGGCGACGCGTACGCAGCGTTCGTGATCTTCGCGGGCATCAGCATCGAGACGACGCCGTCGTGATCGGCGAGCGCGATCGCGCGCTCGAAGAACGCCAGCGAGAGATCCGGCTGATGAAACGGCACTCGCGCCGATCCTCGGCCGAACAGCGCGTAGCGCTCCCGATACATCCGGCGCGACTGACGGTCGATTCGCGCATTGCGCACCCACGGCGGATTGCCGACGACCACATCGAAGCCGCCGGCCGCCATCACCGGCGCGAAATGAACGTCGAAGGAGAAGAAGTCGAGCACGCCTCGCTCGACGCGATCGAGCGTCTCGCGCGTTTCGGAGATACGCGCCTGCAGCTCGCGACATCGGAGCGCGTCGACGCGTGCCTCGTTGCCGAACAGGTCTTTCGCCGGCGCCGTCGCGATCGCCAGCTCCTGCTCATCCGTTTCGATTGCGCGCTGCAGTAATTCGGCGGCCAGGCGGTGGTCGTTCGAGCGCAGCAGTCGATACAGCGCGGGGCGGTCGGTGCGTGGCGCGTGTCGATAGCGATCGACGAGATCGCGCTGCGCGCGGATGCCGCTCGCCCAATGCCGGTAGATGTCGCCGCGATGCGCGCCAAGGAAGTCGACCGGGCCGAGGAGGGCATTGCCCTGGAGGATGTTGCGGTCGAGGTTTGGGAGCGGCGGGATCTCATCGATTGCGGCAGCGCTGCCCGAGACGATCGCGAGCCAGAGCCGCAGCTCGCAGAGCCGGACGGCTTCCGGTTTGATGTCGACGCCGAAGAGGGAGCGCTCGACGATCTGCTGGCGCCGCAGAGCGGCGTCCTGGCCGCCGCACTCCAGATGCTTCGCAAGCTTCTCGATGACATTCAGTGCCGACAGCAGGAAGGCGCCTGAGCCGCACGCCGGGTCGAGCACGCTGATCTTCTCGAGTCGATGGAGAAGTGCCGGCGCTGCGCTGGAGATCAAAGTCGACGGCTGGGCTCCCGCGAGCAGCGCGTGCAGATCCTGGCGCAGCGCTGGATCCGAGCGGCTGAGCCACTCGACGATCGCGCGCGAGCTCAACGCGTCGACGATCTCTCTCGGCGTATAGAAGCTGCCGCTCGCCGCGCGCTCGTCGTCCGCCATCAACGACTCGAACACCCGGCCGAGCATCTCCGGATCGATGTGCGTCCCGGCCGTGTCGTTCTCGTCGACGCTGAAATCGAATTTCTCGAAGACGTCCTCGAGCACGGAGCCGATCAGCTCGTTCGAGAGATGCACATCCGGGTGGCGGCGCTCGAACGGCGACGGTTCGAACAAACCGCCGTTGAGATACGGGATCGCGCCCAGTGCCGCCGCGTCCCGGCTCCGCTCGTCGCGCGGTGTATTGAGGCAACCGAAGAACAGCGGAGTCAGAACGGTGCCGAAGAATTCGCGGCGTTCGAGGCGCGCCGAATCGAAGCGGTCGATCAGAAAACGTCGCTCCCGATTGAGCCAGCCCTTCTCCTGCACGAAGGAGAGGAACAGCAGCCGCGACAGAACGAGCAGCGCCTGCTGGTCGGCCTCGGCTTGCGTCTCGCCGGCGTGCCGCGCGCGCAGCTCGCCTGCGACATCGCGCACCGCGGCGCGGAAGCGGATGAAGAACTGCCGGCCGAGAGTCTGCCGGTCGAGCGCCCGATCGAAGATGCGAGAGGCGGCGTGCGGATCGCTGTCGCTCAGGTCGAGCAGGTTGATGCGGTCGAGCGCGAGCGCCGTCGGCGCATCGACGTCGAACGACAGCCGCCTCAGCTTGCCACCGCGGCCGATGTCAAATATCGAACACTGTTGGCGTGCCGTATTGATGATTACTGATTTTGTGACCACATTGTAGGCTGCGTAATCGCGCAGGAACGTCGCGATCGCGTCCGAGGGCACCGAGCCTTCGAGGAGAAAGACGTCGACGCGCGGGAGTCGCGCGATGAGGTGGAACCTCGTCGAGCCGTTCCACGGAATCGAGATGCCGCCGCGGCGCCACTCCGCGCGATCGACCTCCACCGGCTCGACCGGGTAGCCTAGCTCGCGGAACAGCTCCATGACTTCTTCCGCTCCGCGGCAGCGGCGGAGGCGCTCGGCCGTGATCATGCCGGACCTCCGGTTACACTCTGCCGGTGCCGATCCGCTGGGCTTACCTGAAGCGCGTTCTGGCGGGCGCCATCTTCGGCATGTACATGGCGCACCTCCTCTATTTCCTGAACCCGCAAGTCGACATCGCGCCGCTGCGGCTCATGGCGGTGACCCTCGTCTACGCGCTCGTCTGCGGATTGCTGTTCGGCACGGCGCTTTGGGTGCTGCGAATCGCGCGGGTGAAGCTCATCGGGCGTCCCTCGCCCGAGGCGGAGTACCGCGCGCACGGCTTCGGATTCGTGGTTCTGGCCGCGTTCATCGCGTCGGCGATCTACTGGATCCACCTGCGCCAACTCTCGATCTATCTGCCGATCGGCGCCGTGCGCGTGCTGTCGAAAGCGACGAACGTCATCACCGGCGTCGCGTTCGCGCTTCTGATCCTGTGGCTGCTCGAACGGAACGCCGACCGCCGCGGATCGCGTATCGTGTTCATCACCGGCGTCGTGCTGATCGCGATCTCCTCGTTCTCGCTGTACGAGCGCCGCGAGAGCTATCGCACCGAGAAGCGCAACGTCGTGGTCGCAAACGTCGGAACGGTCGCGGGCAAGCGCCCGCTGATCGTCGTCGCCATCCGCAACCTTCCCTACGACTGGATCCTGACGATGTCCGGCGAAGGCATCCTGCCGTTCATCGACTCGACGGCCAGGCGCGGCTACTTCACGCGCATCGAGCCGTTCCCGACGACCAGCCCGGATTCGCTGTGGGCATCGCTCGCGACCGGGAAGCTGCCATACCGTCACGGCGTCACCGGTCAGTTCTCGTATCGCACTCCGCTGAACGCTGCGGATCCGTCGGACCGGTTTCTGCTCGTGCCCAACGGCGTCGGGTTCAAAATCTGGGGACTGATTCCGCCGGTGAAGCGAATCTCGTCGCAGCTGCCGGCGGGCGATGCCCTGCCGCTCTGGACCGCGTTCCAGCGGCTGTCGCTCCGTTCGGAATTGATCAACTGGCCGTCGGCGGCGCCGACCGGCGCGGATCGCGTGGTCACCGACGACGCGATTCGCTCCGACCTGCGCGGACAGCAGCGTGCAGTGGCTCCGGTCGCGCAACGCTTCAACGGAGCGGGCCCGGCGAAGCAGCGCATCCTCGACGGTCTCGCTGCCGACCTCTCCGCGATGTCGATCGCGCAGGGGAACGGCGGCTTCGACCTTCGCGTCGTCGCGCTCGAAGGATTCTCCGAAGCGCAGAAGGCGCTGCACATCTTCACGAACGACCTGCCGCCGCGCTCGTCGATGAAAGGCGAGGCTCTGCGCGCCTACGCCGAGCAGATCGATCGCATGCTCGCGTCCCTGGCGCGGGCGAATCCCGACGATCTGATCGTGATCTGTTCGCCGTCCGGCGTCGTTCCTACCGCGCTGCCGGCGACTGCGTGGTCGCTGCTCTCGCAGGAGATTCGCGCCGATGATCCCGGGGCGGACGACGGCTTCGTGCTCATCATCGGACCGGGCGTCGCGCACAAAGTAAAGCCGACCGGCGCGGAGGTGATCGACGTCGTGCCGACCGTGCTCTTCGCCGCCGATCTCCCCGTCGGCCGCGACATGGACGGCCGCATTCTCACCGAAGCGTTCGACGACAAGTTCCTGCGCGAGACAATGCTGTCGGCGATTCAGACGTACGAGGCCGAACGGCTTGTCGTGCGGCGCACCGGCGCGTGAGCTCATCGCTCCTCCCATCGACGGCGCACGGGGTCGTATCGGATGAGACGGACTCTCGCCGTTCCGCCGAACACGCGCACCGCGTAGGCGAGACCGCCAGCGTCGGCGAGATAGATCGTTCCGGGCGTTGCCGCGCCGAGCGGCGAAAACGAGCAGATCGCTGATGACCCGAACTGCACGGGCGACGCGCCCTTGGGAACCTTTGCGCCGTCAGGATCGACTATGACGCTCGCGGGCAGAGAGATCCACGCGAGCTCGCGGCCTCGAATTACATAACGCGCCTCGAATACGCGGCGATCGACGCCCGCCTGGATGTCATCGCTGTGGATGCCGTCGTTGTCTCCATCGTCGTAGATCGCGTACATCCAATCCGACGCACCAGGCGTGAATTTGATTCCGCAGTTCGACCCGCGCGTGATCGCCCGCGAGCGTGCCGCGCGGAAGATCGACCGGATCTCCGTCGCCGCGGCAACGACGGCGGCGCGGCGCCGGAATGCCTGCCAGTGCGGCACAGCGATGGCGAGGGACATCCCGACGATCGCGATGGCGATGAGCAGCTCGATGATGGTGATTCCTCGATTTCGCATGTTCAGTTCTCGATCTGCGCTCCGCCCTCCGCGCGACTGCGCTCTGTCGTTACAAGACGGGGCCGCCCGGATTCGAGCGGCCCCGGGGGGCGGGACGGCGTGTTACTTCGACGCCGTGGTGGAGGGCTTACGGTTCGCGCGGGCCTTGCGCGGCGAGCGCACCTTTTCCGTGAGGGTGGTCTTGCCGTCGATCGTGAGGTAGGGGTTCAGGCGTTCGAAACTCTTGTTGCCGAATCCCTTCACCTGCATGAGATCCGTCGTCTTGTGGAACGGGCCGTGTTGCGCGCGGTAATCGACGATGCGCTGCGCGGCTTTCATTCCGACACGCGGCAGAAGCGAGAGCTGCGCGGCGTCAGCCGTGTTGATGTTGACCAGGCCGGCCGGCGCGGCGCTCTGCACGTCAGCAGCAAATGCGCTGGCGCAAATCGTGGCGATGAAGATTCCGAGGATGAGAATGCTGTGGGACTTCCGCATGGGTCTTGATTCTCCTTTCAGTTGTCTGTTGTGTTTGTTTTGTTGTTCGTTGTTGTTTTGATTGGCTGACCACACTTGACCTGTCGATGTCTCTTCTCGTGAGCTCTCGGTTCCACATCACCTCCTTTCGCCGGCATACAGGCGCAAGGCGGCGACCACGGGGGCGCGTGGAGCGAAGTTGGTGATGTGTGAGGAGTTAAGTTCGGCGGCGCAGCGGAGGGTCTGTCAAAAAGATTTGCGTCGCTGCTGCGCGCGCGAAGGTTTTTGCCGCTTTACCTTCTTGCTATACTCGAAAGGGCGCGGCGATGAAGGAAAAGCGTGAGATCTATCGCTTTTTACATGTCACTCCGCGGCGCATCTTCGAGCAACTCGACCAGTACGTCATCGGTCAGCGCCACGCGAAGGAAGTGCTGGCCATCGCCGCGTATAACCACCTCAAGCGGATCGAGTATCTGAAGTTCGGCGGCGAAGTCTCGATCCGCAAGTCGAACATCCTGATGATCGGCCCGTCCGGCTCGGGCAAGACGTACCTGGCGCGCACGCTCGCCAGGATCCTCGACGTGGCGTTCGCGTACAACGACGCGACTGCATTCACGGAGGCCGGCTATTACGGCGAGGACGTCGAAGTCGCGATCGGCCGCCTGCTTTACGCGACGAACCAGAACGTCAGCTCGGCCGAGAACGGCATCGTGTTCATCGACGAGATCGACAAGATCGCGCGGCGCTCCGGCGGCGCACGCACGGGCGCCGGCTCGCGCGACATCGGCGGCGAGGGCGTGCAGCAGGCGCTGCTGAAAATTCTCGAAGGCGAAAAGATCTTCGTGCCGCTCAACGTGACCGCGCACTGGAACAAGTACGACTACGTCGAGATCGACATCTCGAACATTCTCTTCATCTGCGCGGGCTCGTTCTCGGATCTCGAGGAGTCGAGCGACGGCAAGCCGATTGGATTCTTCAAGGACGGCACGGCCGACGGCCGCGAGATCTCGACCGACGATCTCGTCAAATACGGCTTCCTCCCCGAGCTCCTCGGACGTCTTCCGGTGCGCGTCGAGCTCGATACGCTGACGGCCGACGATCTCGTCGCGATCCTCACGCAGCCGCGCGAGGCGATGATCCCCGAATACCAGCGGCTGTGCGCGCTCGATCAGATCCAGCTCGAGTTCTCCTCTGACGCGCTCGCGGAGATTGCCGAGGCAGCTCTGCGGCAGAAGCTCGGTGCGCGGGCGCTGCGCGCGATTCTCGAGAAAGTGCTTCATCCGATCCTCTTCGTCGCGCCCGAACGCGCCGGCGAGCGCATCACGATCGAACCCGAGGATGTGCGCCGCGCGATCGCGCTGGCTTGAGGAAGTTGACTGTAGACTTGCGCGATGCGACGCATCGGCATCGCCGCAAAGACGACATCACCGGCAGCTCTGAGAACGGCGTCGCGTGTCGCCGCTGACCTCCGCGCACGCGGGCTCTCCGTCTGCTACGACGAGGCCACGGCGTCGGCGGTGAACGACATGACGAGCTGCACGACGCGCGCGGATCTCGGCTCGCAATCGGACGTGCTGATCACCTTCGGTGGCGACGGCACGCTCCTCTCCGTCGCGCGTCATGCTCCGGACCACGTCCCGATCCTCGGGGTCAACATGGGAACGCTCGGATTTCTGACCGAGGTTCGGGCCGAGGAGTTCCCGGACATGCTGGAGCGTGTGCTGAGCGGCGAGTATGTCGTCGAGCCGCGCGTCACATTCAAGGTTCGCGTGCACGGGCCGGGACGAAACAACACGGAGTACCGCGTTCTGAACGACGTCGCGATCAACAAGAGCGCGCTGTCACGCATCATCGAAATGCGCGTTACCGTCGCCGGCCAGTTCGTCTCGTCGTTCCGCGCCGACGGAATGATCGTCTGTACGCCGACCGGATCGACCGCATACAACCTCTCAGCCGGCGGACCGATCGTCTATCCGACGATGGGCGCGGTGGTCATTACACCGATCTGCCCGCACATGCTGTCGAATCGTCCGCTCGTTCTGCCCGACGAGCTCGATATCGAGATCAGCATCGTCCCGCCGAGCGATCAGCAGGAGATCTACGTCACGCTCGACGGTCAGGAAGGCATGCCGCTGACGGAGAACGACCGCGTGTGCGTACACAAATCCGATCAGCGCGTGCTGCTGGTGCAGTCGCCGGAGAAGAACTACTTCGACGTGTTGAGGGCGAAGTTGAAATGGGGCGAGGGCTAGCGCGCCAGGGAAGCTTCGTATGTCGAGCGAATGGCCGCGACATACGCTCGGGTCTCGCGGTACGGCGGAACGCCCTTGTACTTCTGCACGGCTCCAGGGCCGGCGTTGTACGCGGCGAGCGCGAGGTCGAGATCGCCGTTGAACGTGTCGAGCAGCGTTCGCAGGTAGCGCGTGCCTGCGAACACGTTCTGCCGCGCGTCGAAAATGTTCGAGACGCCGAGGTAGCGGGCGGTCGCGGGCATGAGCTGCATCAGGCCGCAGGCGCCGACCGAAGAAGTCGCAGACGGGTTGAACGCTGACTCGCGGTGCACAACGGCCGCGACGAGTCGCGGATCGACGCCGTTGGTGTGCGCGGCTTCGGTGATCAGCTCCGAGATATACGGAGGCGCAGCCGCATTCAGACGCGCGCCGCTGTCGAAGAGCACGGAGCCGTACGCATGGGTGGCGAGGATGTTCGTGCTGCGAAGGCTCACGAGCGCTTCGCGGATATCGCCGAAGAACCGGAACGCGCTGATGTGCGTGGCGTCGTTGCTGATGACGATGCGGCCGGGTTTCATGTGCACCTTCGGCACGTCCGCGGCAGAGAACTTCCGTCCGTCGGCGCGGACGACCGTCGCCGCGAACAGCGTGAGCACAATCAGCACTGCTTTTTTCATGGGAGCAACCCTCAAACCGGTGCTGGGCCGCGTGCATTCCGCGCGATAACATGAATCGATGAGGTCAGCTCGCATGTTCTTTGCGGCACTGATCGTGCCGCTCGCCTGCACGACTGCGCGCATGGATACCGGCACGATTTTCACCGCCTCGACTGTTCTGTCCGGAGCATCGCAGACTCCCGTTCGCGACGGCGCGATCTACGTCACTGCCGGGGTGATTCGCGAGGTCGGTACCGAGCGCGACATTCGCCGAGCTCATCCTTACGCGACGATCGTTGGCGCACCGGGCGCGGCCATTCTCCCCGGCCTCACCGACGCTCACGCTCATCTGTACGGCCTCGGACTCTCGCTCGATGAAGTCGATCTGACCGGCGCGGCGTCGTTCGATGAGGTGATCGCGCGCGTCAAACAGCGCGCGTCAACCGCGCCCGCGAACGAGTGGACCCTGGGACGCGGATGGGATCAGACGCGCTGGCCTGCGAAGGAGTTCCCGACTGCCGGTCCGCTCGACGCGGCCCTCGGCGATCGTCCGGTGTGGCTCAAGCGCGTCGACGGCCACGCCGGCCTGGCGAGCTCCGCGGCGATGCGTCTCGCAGGTATCAACGCCTCGACGCCAGATCCCGTTGGCGGACGCATCATTCGCGACCCGAGCGGGAATCCGACGGGAGTCTTCGTCGACAACGCGCAGGACCTCGTCGAAGCGAAGATCCCGGAGCCGACGCACGACCAGGTGAAGCGGCGCGTGCTCGCCGCGGCGCAGCGCATCGCGGAGAACGGGCTGACGGAGATTCACGACGCCGGCGCCGGCGCGGACACGATCCGCGCGGTGCGCGAGCTGATCGACGAGAAGCGATTCCCAATCCGGCTGTATCAGATGGTCTCGGACGATGCGGCGCTGCTCAGGGAGTGGTTCGCGCGCGGACCGATGATCGACTACGGCGGACGCTGGACGATCCGCGCGGTGAAGATGTACGCGGACGGCGCGCTCGGCAGCCGCGGCGCCGCGCTGCTCGCGCCGTACAGCGACGATCCGAACAACACCGGCCTGCTCGTCTCGACGGTCGAGCACATGACAGAGGTCGCGCGCCGCGCACGCGCCGCAGGCTTCCAGGTGAACACGCACGCGATCGGTGATCGCGGAGTGCGCAACGTGATCGACGCATACGAAGCAGCCGGCATCACGCCCCCGAACCGCTCGCGGATCGAGCACCTCCAGGTGGTCGCACCGACCGACTTCGCGCGTGTGGCGCGGGACGGAATCATCGCGTCCATGCAGCCGACTCACGCCACCTCCGACATGCGGTGGGCCGAAGCGCGACTCGGACCGGAGCGGATTGAAGGCGCGTACGCCTGGCGTACGGTGCTCAACTCCGGCGCGCGTCTCGCCCTGGGGTCTGACTTTCCCGTCGAGGCGGTGAACCCGTGGTTCGGCATCTACTCCGCCGTCACGCGTCAGGATCAGGACGGCAATCCGCCGGGCGGGTGGTATCCGCAGCAGAAGCTGACGATCGCCGAGGCGATCCGCGGATTCACGCTCGGTGCGGCGTACGCGGCGTTCGAGGAAGACTCACGCGGCACGATTGAGCCGGGGAAGCTCGCCGATTTCACCGTCGTCGATGCCGATCCGTACACGTTCGCGCCGCTGTTCAAGATGAAGACGCGGATGACGATCGTGAACGGGAACGTGGTTTATCGAGCGCGCTAGGGAACCTCTGCACAAGTGCGACCGTCGCGTTGCGTGCGCCGCCGCTGTCGGCTGCGAGCCGGCGCGACGCAGGCGATGCGGGACATCGCTGAGGAGCGGCGGCGAAGCAGACGATGCGGCGCCGCCGCAACCCGAAGGGCTGATGACGGTTGCGGGCCGCAAGCGCCATCAGCGCGACGGCCGAACTTGTGCAGAGGTTCCCTAGAGCTCGTGATCGTCGAAGTGCGTTAACGCCCGAAAGTCCTGATACCGCTCCAAAACGTCGTTCAGCGTGATCTCGCGCAGGCGGTCGAGGGAGAACTTCTCGACGGTAAACGACGCGAGCACGCTGCCGAAGATGATGGCGCGGCGGAGCTCGCGGTCGTGAACTTCGCTCCTCGAAGCGAGGTAGCCGAGGAAGCCGCCGGCAAAGGTATCGCCCGCGCCGGTGGGGTCGAACACGTTTTCGAGCGGGTAGGCGGGCGCGGCGAAGATCGCATCGTTCGTCATCATCAGCACGCCGTACTCGCCCCGCTTGATCACGAGAGTGGACGGGCCGAGGTCGAGGATCTGACGCGCACCCTTCACCAGGTTCGGCTGCTGCGTGTACTGCCGCACCTCGGCTTCATTGATGACGATCAGATCGACCTCGCGGAAGATGCGCGTGAGCGACTCTTTCGCCGTGTTGATCCAGTAGTTCATCGTGTCGAGCGCGACGACGCGCGGCCGCCTGCACTGCTTGAGGACTTCCATCTGCAGATCGGGTTGCGCGTTCGCCAGGAACAGCACGTCGGCCGTGCGCTGCCGCTCGTTCAGTTGTGGTTTGAATTCCGCGAGAACGTTCAGCTGCGTGTCGCGCGTCTTTGCGACGTTCAGATCGAACCCGTACTCGCCGCTCCAGAAGAAGCTCTTCGCGCCGCTGATCCGCTGCAGTCCCTCGAGGTTGATGTTGCGGTCCTTGAAAACCGCGGCGTCAGCATCCGTGAAGTCTTCGCCGATCACAGAGACGAGATTGACCGGCGAGAAGAACGATGCGGCAACGGAGAAGTACGTCGCCGATCCGCCGATGCAGCGATCGACTTTCCCGAACGGCGTCTGAATGGCATCGAATGCGACGGTGCCGACGACAGTGATGGTCACTGAATATACCTTCCGATGATGGGCTCGAGGTCCTGCTTGATCTTGGCGGGAATCTGCGCTGGGTCCGTGATGATCGCGTACTGCAGCGCGTTCGCGCACCCGCAGTCGCGCCGGCGCTTCGCAACGAACGGAATCGACGTCCGCAAAATACGCTGCGCGATTTCGGCGTTCTTACGCAGGTACTCGAGAATCTGTTCGACGCTGACGTCATCCGCCGTCTCGTGCCAGCAGTCGTAGTCGGTCACGAGCGCCATCGTCACGTAACAGATCTCCGCTTCGCGAGCGAGCTTCGCTTCCTGCAGGTTCGTCATGCCGATCACGTCGACACCCCAGGAGCGATACAGCTTCGATTCCGCGCGCGTCGAGAACTGCGGCCCTTCGATGCAGACGTAGACGCCGCCGATGTGCACGCGCGCTCCGGCCGCGCGCGCAACATCGCTGACCAGAAACGACGCGCCGGCGCAGATCGGGTCCGCGAACGTCACGTGACCGACGATGCCGTTGCCGAAGAATGTGTCGGGCCGGTGCCGCGTGCGGTCGATGAACTGATGCGGAAAGACGATGTCGGTCGGGTGGTAGTCCTCCTTCATCGAGCCGACAGCGCTTGCGGAGAGGATCGTGTGAACGCCGAGGGCCTTGAAGCCGAAGATGTTCGCGCGGTAGTTCAACTCGCCCGGCATGAGGCGGTGCCCCTTCCCATGACGGGCCAGGAACGCCACGCCGACCCCGTCCGCCTCGCCGATCACGTACGTGCCGGACGGCGCGCCGAACGGCGTCGCGATCTCGCGTTCCTCGACGACCTTCAGCCCTTCCATCGCGTACAGGCCGGAACCGCCGATGATGCCGACTTGTACGTCCGTCATGATCTCCACCTCGCCATCGACGAGCCGATGGCGCCGGCCACTCGCGTCGCCAGCTCGACGGCAGCGAGACCATCCTCCGCCGTGACGAGCGGCGCGGTGCGGTCGCGCACACATGCCAGAAACGCCTCGAGCTCCGCGCGCAGCGGCTCCTGCTTCGTGACCGTGATCTGCAGCGGCTGGATCTGCTTCGCGACGAGCCGGTACCCCTTCACTTCCTGCTCTTTGCTGTCGACGGAAATGTAGAAATCGCCGCCGAAGAAGCGCTGCTTGCGCACGCGGTCCTGCGAGACGCGGCTGGCGGTGAGATTTGCGACGGCACCGTTCGCGAGCTCGAGCCGCACGTTCGTGATGTCGACTTTGTCCGTCAACACCGGCACGCCGACGGCGCGGATGTCCGTCACGCTCTGCTGCAGGAGCGAAAGAACGAGGTTGAGATCGTGAATCATCAAATCGAGCAGCACGTCGATGTCGAGCGAGCGGCCGCTGAACACGCCGATGCGCTCGCATTCGATGTAGCGCGCATGGCGGACGAGCTCGGCGACCGCGACGATGGCCGGGTTGTAGCGTTCGACATGGCCGACCTGCACGATCCGCTTCTTGTCCCGCGCGACCTCGATCAGACGCTTCGCCTCGCTGACCGTCGACGTGATCGGCTTCTCGACCATGACGTCACAGCCGGCCTCGATCAGCTCGCATGCAACACCGAAATGCGCAGCGGTGGGCGTCGCAACGACGGCGCAATCGATCTGCCTGGCGAGCTCCGCGACGCTGGCGATGCGCTTCAGGCGAAGCTTCGCGCCGACTTCCGCCGCGATCGCGTCGTTCGGCTCGACGAATCCGGCGACTTCCGCCTCCGGCATCTCTGTCAGAACGCGCGCATGCAATCGTCCGAGGTACCCCGTGCCGACGACACCAACTCTCACGCCGGATCTCCTGCGCTCCGCGCTCGGCGCTGCGCGCTCCCGTTCATCGGATGATTCCGCGCTTCGAGCCGCGGGCAAACGCAGCGAGGTAGCGCGCTTCGGGAAAGTCGCCGAGCTCGTTCTCGATGCGCGCGAGAGCCTCCTCGAGCTTCAGATGCGATCGGATGAGAATGCGATACGCGCGATGCAGAGCGTCGATCGTCTCCGGAGAAAATCCTTTGCGCTGCAGCCCGATCGTGTTGATGCCATACGTCTTCGCCGGCCGGTTCCCGACCGTCTTCACGAACGGAAGCACGTCCTGTGTGCAGATGCTGCCGCCGCCAATGAAGGCGTGCTCGCCGACACGGCAGAATTGATGGACAGCCGTGAACGCGCCGATCGTGGAGTGATCTCCGACGTCGACGTGCCCGGCTAGCGTCGCGTTATTGGCGAAAACCGTGTTCGAGCCGACGTGGCAGTCGTGCGCGACATGCGAGTAGGCCATGAAGAAGTTGTTCGAGCCGATCGTCGTGATTCCGCCGCCGCCAGCGGTACCACGATTGATCGTGACGAATTCACGGATCGTATTGTTGTTGCCGATGACCAGCTCGGTCTGCTCGCCTTTGTACTTCAGATCCTGCGGCGGCGTGCCGATCGAGCATTGACCGACGATGTTGTTCTGTTCGCCGATCGTGACCGGGCCCTCCATGCGGACCTGCGGACCGACTTTCGTCCCGGCGCCGATCGTCACGTGCGGACCGATCACGCAATAGGGCCCGATCGTCACGTCGTCCGCGATCGACGCTTCGCTGCTGACGACTGCAGTGCTGTCGATTGCCGAGCTCATTTTGGTCTGTCCACCATCACGCTCAGCATCTCCGCCTCGGCGACGACGCTTCCGTCGACTGTCGCCGTGCCGCGCAACCTCACGGTATTCGCGCGCCTCTGGATCACTTCGCACTCGAGCCGGAGCTGATCGCCGGGGAAAACGGGTTTGCGGAAGCGCGCCTTGTCGACGCCGCCGAACAGGAAGAGCTTCGTGTCGCGCTCCGGGATATCGCGCAAAAAAAGGACCGCGCCGCACTGCGCCATCGCTTCGACGATCAGCACGCCCGGCATCACCGGCGCGCCGGGGAAGTGACCCTGAAAGAACTGCTCGTTCGCCGTGACGTTCTTCAGGCCGACGATCCGCTTGCCGTCGTCGATCTCGATGATGCGGTCGACCAGCAGCATCGGATAGCGATGCGGCAGAACTTTCATGATCTCGTGGATGGTCATCATCATGATTTGCCCAGCTTCTTCTCGAGCTCCTCGACGCGGCTGGCCAGCTCCGAGATGCGGCTCGCCCAGATCTCGCGGCGTGCGAACTCGCGCCAGGGAATCGCCGGGATCCCGCGCACTTTCGCGTTCTCCGGAACGTCTTCGAACACCGCGCTTTTCGCGGCGATCTGCGCGCCTGCGCCGATCTTCACGTGTCCGCTCACGCCCGCCTGGCCGGCCATGACGACGTAATCACCGAGCTCTGTCGAGCCGGCGATCCCGGCCTGCGACACGAGCAGGCAGTGCTTGCCGACTTTCACGTTGTGCCCGACCTGCACGAGGTTGTCGATCTTCGTTCCCTCGCCGATCACTGTCTCGCCGAGCGCGGCGCGATCCACAGTCGATCCGGCGCCGATCTCGACGTCGTCCTCGATGCGCACGATTCCGATCTGCGGGATCTTGTGGTGCTTGTCGCCCTCGGTCGCAAAGCCGTAACCGTCGCCCCCGATCACGACTCCGCTGTGCAGGATGCAGCGGCGGCCGATCCGGCTCCGGTGGTAGATCGACACGAGCGGATAAATGACTGTGCCGTCGCCGACCGTGCAGTCCGCCTCGATCGCGACGTTCGGGAAAATCGTTACGTTGTCTCCGACCGTCACGTTGTCGGCGATCGTCACGAATGCGCCGACCGCGACGTTCCTGCCGAGTTTTGCCGTTTGCGCGATCGACGCGAGCGGCGAAACGCCGGCCGGCATCGGACGTTCAGCGAACCAGCGCGTCACCACGCGGGCCATTGCGTAGTACGGGTTCTTCACGCGGATGAACCGCGCGCCGGCGCCGTCGAACTCGGTTCCTACGAGCACAGCCGCGGCGCGCGTCGACTCAGCCTGCGGCGCATATTTCGGATTGGCGAGGAAGCTGATCTGCTGTTCCGTCGCGTCGCCGAGCGGAGCGACGCCCGTGACGCGCGTCTCCCGCGAGCCTTCGAACCTACCGCCGACGAAGTCAGCGATCTCGCCGAGGGTCACCTCAGGCATGGCGGCGGATTGTAACCGCTGATAACAGAAAAGCCGCCCGAGCCGGGCGGCTTTTGTACGCGAGCGACTGAGCTCACTTACTGCTTCTTGGCGGTGGTCGTGTTCGTCGCGGGCGTCGTCGACGCCGCCGGCGCTGCAGAGCCCGTCGCGTCGTTGAAGCGCTTGATCACCGTGTCGGTGATGTCGATCGCGTCAGAGGCGTAGACGAGACCGGACTCGAACTTGTTGAAGATCGCGGCCAGACCCATCTCCTTGCCGAGCGAGTCGATGACCGGTTTGATCTTGTTCTCGAGCTCGACGAGCGCGCGGTCGCGGGCCTCGCCCATCTCGCGCTCGGCGTCCTGCGCGTAGCGCTGCGCGGCAATCTTCTTGTCCGAAAGCTGCTTCGACATCTCGGTGAGCTTGTCCTCGCTGAGCGAGAGCTTCTTCGAGTTGATGTCCGAATCGAGCTTCTGGATCTCGTCGTCCATCTGCTTGGCGCGGGCGACGCGGTCTTCCTGCATCTTCTTGAGGCGCTCCGAAGCGACCTTTCCGGCGGCGGAATTCGCGAGCACGCGCTGCACGTCGATGACGGCAACGCGCGCCGGAGCGGTGGCCTGGGCGAAGATCGGCGTCGCCAGCGCTGCCACCGCGGCCGTGATCAGAAACTTCTTCATGGGGAATCTCCTTATGTAGCTCGCCTCACTGGCGAGGCGCGTTGCTTTCCGGTTGGCCAACGGATAAATCAAGTCAGAACAGCGTGGAATTCCCGGCCGCGGCTAGTATCCGTTGCCGATCGTGAACTGGAAGCCCTGAAAGTGATCGCCCGGCTGCTTCTGCGGATTGAACGCGTAGATGAACCGGAGCGGGAACTGGAACACCGGCAGGAAAATTCGCAGCTCCAGGCCGGTCGAGTAACGCAGCTTCGAGAAGTCGAACGTCTGCTTGTACCCGTAGCCGACGCCCGCGTCCGCCCACACCACGAACCGGAGCGGATCGTTGATCTTGAAGATGTAGTCGGCGTTGTACACCTGCATGCTGTATGCGCCGACGGGGCCGCTGCGGCCGGCCAGAGTCTCGAACGGACCGAGCGTGCCGGTCTCGAAACCGCGGACGGAGAATTCGCCGCCGACCGTGAACCGCTCGACTTCCGGCACGCAGAGCGACTTGCCCGTCGTGTCGCGCTCCGAGTACGTGTGGGAGCAGTCGTTGCTCAACGGAAAGATGTAACCGGTCTGCGCATTCAGGCTGAACGAGCTGCGCCGCGACAGCCTGAAGAAGTGCGCGAAGTTGATCGTCGGCTTCACGAGCTGAATCGAGCCGCCCAGCGGACCGCCGGCATACTGCGCGCTCATCGAGAAGCGGGTGCCGCGCGTTGTGTCGAACGGATTGTCGAATGAGTCCCATCCGAAGGTCGGACCAACGGACGACATCGTGAACGTGTAGTCCGCGATCGTCGACACCGGGACGTTGCCGTTGACGTCAGGCGTGGCGGTGAACTCGTAGTGCTGCCGCGTGCGCTCGAGTCCGTACATCATCGACAACGTGTCGAAGCGTCCCAGACGATAGCCGTATGCGAGTGTGCCGCCGCGCGAGCGCGCCTCGAATCCGTAGTTCGCCGGATAAACCGTGTCGCGATTGAACACGGACATTCCGAGGCTGTTCGGCGTGTCAAGGAACCAGGGATCGGCGTAGGCGAGGCTGAAGTAGTTCAGCCGGAGGCCTCGCTGATAGCCGATCGAGAAGTTCTCGCCCTCGCCGAGGAAGTTGCGCGTCCCGAACTGCGACTGCACGAAGAACCCACCGCCCTGGGAGTAGCCGCCGCCGAACTGGATGTCGTTCTTCCCCTCTTCGGTCCCCTTGACGGTGATGTCGACCGTCTTGGTGTCGGGATTCACCTTGAAGTCGGGGTTGTCGGTGACTTTGAAGTAACCGAGCTGACCGAGCTTGTAGAGGCTCTGTTTGAAGGTCTCCATGTCCATGATCTGACCTTCTTCGAGGAAGATCTCACGGCGGAGCACCTTGTCTTTCGTGGTGGTGTTGCCCTGGAATTCCAGGCGGCCGAGGCGGAACTGATCGCCTTCGAAGACCGTCATGTGCACGTCGACGATATGGTTCGGCTGCACGACGTATTCGGGGTTGACGTAGGCGTAGATGTAGCCGCGCATGCGATACGCCTCGCCGAATGCATCGGCGCGCGTCTGGATCGCTTTACGTCGAATGATGTCGCCCTTCTTCAGCGGCCAGTCGCCGATGATCTGGTCGGCCGTGAAGACGGTATTGCCCGAGACCGTCACGTCGCCGAATGTGTGGACCTCGCCTTCCTTCACCGGGATGGTGAGCGTCACGCGCGCCTTCTTCGGGTTCTTGCCGATCGTCGCGACCTGCGGGTCACCGAACGAGACGTTCTGGTATCCGTGATCCTGGTAGAAGTTCTTGACGTGCTCGAGATCCTCGTCGAGCTTCGACGGGATGTAGAGGTCCTTCTTGCGGATCCACGTGATGATGTTGTGCTCCTTCACCTCTTTCATCTGGCGAAGAAGCTGACGGTTCGAGAAGTGCTGGTTGCCGATGAAGCGGACGCGGGCGACCTTCGCCTTCATCCCTTCATTGATGACGAAGACGATCTTCTTTTCGCCAGGCTCGGTCATGTCCTCCATCGAACTGCTGACGGTGACACCTTCGAATCCGCCTTCGGTGTAAGTCTTGGTGATGACATCCGCGGCGCGCCGGACGAGCGTCTGCTCGACGGTGTTGCCGACGTGGAGATCGATGTGCTCGCGCTCGAAGGCCTCGTTGATCTTCGCCGTCGTCAGATCCTTGTTGCCGCGGAACTCGACCGAACCGATGCGCGGCCGTTCCTTTACGATCGCGCGGACGACGACGCCTTTGTCGCCGCGCTCGGTCTCGATGCGGATGTCGTCGAAAAGACCGGTCTGCCACAGATTCAGGAAGTTGCGCTGCAGAGTTGCCGGGTTGTACGGATCGCCCGGCGTGATGCCGAGGTAGACACGGATCGTGTCGCTGGCGACCGTGGTGTTGCCGACTGCTTCAAAGCGGTCGATGCGCTCGCCGGCCTCCGGTGCGGGTCCGGCCGGCGTCTTCGACGCGGCGGTGGGAGACTCGGTGATGCGACCTGAGGAAGGCGCCTCGATGATCGTCCCGGCGCGCGGCTTCTGAGGTGGCTGCGGCTGTTGCGGCGGGTTCTGTGCGTATGCGGCCCCGGCTCCGAAGAGCGCGGCGGCGAGCGTCAAAGATAGAAGTCGAGCCATAAATTGAGTCGCGACCTACCTGTTCTGTCGTGAGACGCGCCACCGGAGCTACAGGTCACGCGCGCCGAAGAACAGCGCCGGGATGCTGCGCATTCTAGCTTTTTCCAGCGGTCCAGTTCGCCACCGGCGAACCGTCACGCGTATGTTGCCCGCCCCCCGCCGAACGACCAGTTCTCCTTCACCACCTCGATCAGGCAGATCATCACGTCATCCTGGCGGACGTCCGCGGCCCGTTCGAGCCGCCTGGCGATGTCGCCGTAGAGGTTCTTCTTGATCTCGACCGTCCGCCCGGCGTTCAGCGTGATCTTGACGATGATGAGATCTGAAGACCGGCTCACTGCACCGTAAGACGGGTGAGCGATGACGGTCGTGTCGTCGACCTGATGAACGATTTGAAAACGATCGTCCGGCGGGACGTTGGCCTGCGCGACGAGCGCCTCATGGACGGCGTCGGCGACCGAGCGGACGTATTCGGAGGACTTTCCCCTGCGGAGGGTGATCTCGACCAGCGGCATGCGCCGCAGATTCTACGACGCAGCGGCTTCGAGGCGGTTGACGCGCTGGAGGGCGCCTTCGATCAGCTCGAGGTTCTCGCGGTCGTCCGTCAATTCGGCGGCCGTGCGGTAGTTCGTCGCCGCCGAGTCCGGATCACCGATCGTCTCGAATGCCTCACCCAGGCTGTGCCACGCGTTCCACGAGGTGGGGTGCGCGGCGGCATTGCGCGCGAGCAGATCGATCGCTTCGTCGTACCGGTCGCGCCACATCAGCTGATAGGCATAGCAGACCAGATCGACTTCGCGCGCGATCTCGATCGAAAGGTTGCGCAGGCGCTCCGCTGCTTCAGCGTCTCCGCAGAGATCGAGAAGTTCGGCACGCGTACGAAGATCCATGAAGTCGGGTTTTACGTTTGCTGCATTCATTGGGAAGGCTCCTCTGCTTCAGACCCGCGCCCAATATCGGGCTGCGTGCCGGAGCCAGTCAAGACGCCTGATGGCGAGTTTTGGAGAGCGGGGGCCGAACCGCCGCTCTTTAACGAATTTTTGCCAATGGCTTGCCGAGTTCACTCAACCAGTCCGGCGTGTTGGGGATCTTTTCGAGGTGCGGGAAACGCGCGCCGTTCCTGTAATCGACCGATGCCGTGGTGAAAAAATCACCGGATGAAACAATGATCTGCATCGGCCCTGACGCATTCTTCGAGTCGCGGACGGCGTTGCGCAGCACCTCCGGTGTGAATTTTCTGCCGTTGACCGCGACGATCATTGCGCCGGGAACGATGCCCGCTTTCGCGGCAGGCGTCCCGGGAATCACGTCGCTGACGCGGCCCTCTTCGCCGACCCACAATCCGAGCGACGTCGCGTAGCTCGCCGACTTGTTGCGCTTCTCAGGACCACTCTGCGCTTCGTTCGGCTGATCGTTGAAGATCACGCGCCAGCCGCTCATCTCGATGCCGCCGAACGGTGCGCTCGTCAGCGAATGCAGACGCTGGTTGAGAAATGAAGCCCAGTCGTTCGGCGCGACGTCGTTCAGGGCGCGAACCACGTCGTCGAACGTGTACGTCTTCACGACCGGATCGCCGTCCGATCCACCGTGAAAACGTTTGCAGAAATCGTCGAGCGAACGCTTGTTGCCGGTGAGCTTGCGGATGGTCATGTCGGTGTCGAGCCACAGCAGCACGCCTTCTTCGTAGAAGTCGACGCTGCGGCGATACGCGGACCATTCGCGCGGCGAGCCGTAGAGGAGTTGCGCTTCAACCGCCGTGTCTTCGAGCGGGCGCCACGCCCGTCCGGCGTTCGGCGTAAGGTCCGATGCCGTCAGCGCGAGCGCCTCCCGGTAGTACTCCGGCGTCCACAAACCGCTGCGGTAGTCGAGAAGCTTGCCGATGTACTGGGTGAGACCTTCGTAGACCCAGAGGAGCTCGCCCGTCATGGGCTGCTCGTAATTGGCGGTGGCGAGACCGGCCGGCCGCCGAAACTTGCCGTTCCATGAGTGCACATATTCGTGTGCGAGCAGTCCGGCCAGGTCGCGGCGGCTGTCGGCGTCGGCCAGGATTTCTTCCCTCGTCCGGTCGTCGCTCGACTCGTGATGTTCGAGTCCGAAGTGCTCGACGTTGTTGCTCAGCGTCACCAGCCAGTCGTAGTGGCGGAAGTGCTCGGCGCCGAACAGCGCGCGCGCTTCGTCGGCGAGACGTCCGTACATCGCCGCGAAGTCGTCGGGCGTCACGACTGCGGCGTCGCTGTCCGCGGCGATGTTGATCGTGTGGCGGTACGGACTGTTTGACACCGGCAGATCGATCTTGCGCAGAATCGATCCGATGAGCACCGGCGAGTCGATGAGATGCGTGAGCGTGACCGGCTCGAAGTGGATTTCGCTGCCGTTCGACGACACCGTCGTCAGCGCGGTTGCGTACTTCCATCCGTTCGGAATTCGCAGCACTGGCTCGTATTGCACATCGTCGGAGCTCTTCGCGGCCGGATACAGCAGCGCCGAGTTCCAGCTGACGAGCGCGAGCCGCGGCGTCATCGATCCGCCGCCGCTGAATTGTCCCGTGCCGACCGGATCGAGGAAGTCCATGTCGACAGTGATGCTGTTCGCGCCGCTCGGAACGTCGACGCGCATTGCGTACATCTCGCGCGGATCGCGCGACCAGGAGATCGCCTGCCCGTTTGCGGCGATGTGCAGGCCCGCTGTCTGCACGATCGGACCGGTCGGTCCGTGTTCGCCGGGAATCCATTTCGGGTAATACAGCGTCAACGGTCCCGCGGTCGCCGGGATCGTGAGCCGCGAATGGAGAACGTCGTGCGGCGCATCCGTCGCGTCGATCGTGATGCGAATCGGATCGGCCGCGAAGAGAACGGCAGCGGCAACGAACGTGAGAACGAACGAGAACAAAACGCGCGTCAGTCTCATGACGCGCGAGTCTACTGCAGACCGCAAAAAACAAACGCCCGCCGGAAAGCGGGCGTCGTTCGTGAGCAATGTCTGTTGTTCAGTTCGCGATGAGGTCGACGTCTTTCGGAGAGGCCACGTCGCGACGTGTTCGCAACGTCGACGGCGGCGTGGCACATCGTCGTCGGCCATCACACGATTTTCTCGTCGGGATGCCACGGGCACTTTCCGCGCGACCAGCTCCGCCGGATGCGCGAGCTCGTCGCGCCGTGCGCGCGGCTCACGCGAACCTGTACATCTGCGGCCACGATCACACGAGGAGCTCCTCGACGCTGATCCGGTCATGCTCGTCAGCGGCGCCGGATCCGATCCCGTTCCGATTCTCCGGCTGCGGAGCGACTCGCTGTTTCCGCAGCGGCAATCGGTCGTGGAGCACATCGGCTTCGTCGTGGTCGAGATCACGCGCGGCAAGTGCGCATCGGCTTCTACGACTCACGCGGCCGGCCGCGCAGCGGCTGGTTCGTCTACGCGCCCCACGCTTCGTCAGCTGTCGGACCGTAGATCTGCGGCACGGCGACGTTGTTCAGACGCAGATAGACGGTTAGCTGACCGCGATGATGCGCGAGGTGCGTGAACGTGTCGGCGATCTGCTGGTAGCGCGGCTTCTCGTCGACAACATTGCCGCTGACTCGCAGCTGCCACGGCTTCAGCAGATGTTCGTCCGTCGCATTCGACAGCGCGCGGCGCGCGTCAGCGGCCGACTTGTCGAACAGCGCGGCAAGCTCCGCTCCGGTCGACGCACGCGGGCCGCCGGCGTAGTTGCCGAGGTCAAGGAAATCGCGGTCGATCATCATGCCGATCCAGGAGGGCATGCTCGCGACGAGATTCGCGAGGTAGCCGAGCTGCATCGACTTGGCGTGCGGAGCCCAGGTCGATTTGCCGTCGGGCACGCGCTCGACGGTGCGGCGCGTCGCGCGCGTCGCGCGTTCCAACTGCTCGAGAAATAAATCAGCCAGCTTCATAGCGGCATGAATTATAGAATTCGCTCATGCGACGATTGCTATTGGTCGTCGTGCTGACGGCGCCTGTGGCGGCATTCGGTCAAACTCCGGACATGCAGCCGGGACTCGATGCGCACGACAGGAAGGATTACGCGACCTGCGCGAAGTTCTTCACCGATTATGCGCAGACCAAGAGCAACACCGACGCGTTTTACTACGCGGCGGAGTGCTATGCGCTCGGGGGCGACAAGGACGCGGCATTCAAAATGCTCGACTCCAAGCTCGCGCGAGGCTTCGCCAATCCGCCACTGCTCGAGAAAGATCCCGATCTCGCGTCGCTCCGCACCGATCCGCGGTGGCCTGGCGTCATCGAGCGGGCGAACGCTAACTTCGACAAGGTGCTCGGCGACTCGAATCGGGAGCTCGTCCGGCTGGAACAGGACGACCAAGGAGATCGCTCGGCGGACAACATCGACTGGACCGTAGTCGGAAAGCGCGATTTCCAGCGAAGAACGCGCGTGCGGCAGATCATCGCCGCAGGCGGCGCGCACACGGCGCGCGACTTCGACGCTGCCGCGCTCGTCATGCAGCACGGCGACGGCGCGGACGATTACAAGATGGCTCACGAACTCGCGATGCACGCGGTCGCCCTCGATCCGAACAACAAGGGCTGGCGATGGCTTGCCGCAGCGACGGAAGATCGCTACCTTCAGTGCATCGGCAAGCCGCAGATCTGGGGAACGCAGTTCCGACGCATCAGCAGCACCAGCGCGTGGACGCTCGATCCGATCGACGAGAAAGCCGTGAGCGACGAGGAGCGCGTAAAGTGGAACGTGCCGACGCTCGCCGAGTCGAAGCGGCGGCTGGCCGAGGCGAATTCGCACTGACGAAAAACGCCCGCGCGAGGCGGGCGTTTTCATGAGCAGTTGTCGATGACTCAGTTCGCGATCAGCGCGTCGTCCTTCGGCGATGCCACGAGCACGACTTCCTCGCCGTGCATCGTGAACTCGACCTTCTCGGGCACGTTTTCGCCCTGGCGGATCATGAACTCGGAGAGCTCGTCCTCGATGTAGCGCGAAATGGCGCGGCGCAGCGGCCGCGCACCCGAATTCGCTTCTTCCTCGGCGCGCTTGAGCAGCCAGTCGACGACAGAGTCGTCGATCGAGATCCGCACGTTCTTCTGCACGATGGCGTGGTTGACGTCGTCGATCAGCAGACGGCAGATCTGCCGCAGCTCGGTCTGCGTGAGCGGATTGAAGACGATCACATCGTCGATGCGGTTGATGAACTCGGGGCTGAACTCCTTCTTCAGCTCCGTGTGAATCATCGCCTCGGCCGACTTCTGATCCTGCTCGGATGACTTCTCGCGGAAGCCCACGTGACCCTTCGTCGTCAGGAACCGCGTCCCGAGGTTCGAGGTCATGATGATGAGCGTGTTGCGGAAGTCGACCTGATTGCCCAGCGAGTCGGTCAGGATTCCGTCCTCGAGAATCTGCAGCAGGATGTTCGCGATGTCCGGATGCGCCTTCTCGATCTCGTCGAGCAGGACGACCGAATACGGATTGCGGCGCACGCGCTCGGTAAGCTGTCCGCCCTCTTCGTGTCCGACGTAGCCCGGAGGCGAGCCGATGAGCTTCGACACGGCGTGCTTCTCCATGTACTCGGACATGTCGAAGCGGATGAGGTGCTTCTGCGAGCCGAACAGGAACTCGGCCAGGCGGCGGGCCACTTCGGTTTTGCCGACGCCCGACGAGCCGAGGAAGATGAACGATCCCATCGGCCGGTTCGGCGAGGCCACGCCGAGGCGTGAGCGGCGGATCGCGCGGGAGATCGCTTTGATCGCCTTGTCCTGACCCACGATGCGCCGCATCAGGATCTCTTCCATGTTGATCAGCTTCGCGGCTTCGTCGGCTTCGATCGAGGTGACCGGGATGTCGGTCCAGGAGCTGATGATCTCCTCGACGTCCTTCTTGGTCACTTCCATCGTCTCCTCGCCGACGGACTCGCGCTCGGCCTTGAAGCGCTCGATCTCATCTTTCAGTTCGATCTCGCGTTCGCGCAGGAAAACGGCCTTCTCGAAGTCTTTGTCCGAGATGGCCTTCTTCATTTCCTTGACGATCGAGCGGATCTCCGACTCCAGCCGGCGCAGGTTCTGTGTGTCGGCGACGCGGCGCAGCTTCACCTTCGCGCCGGCTTCGTCGAGGATGTCGATCGCTTTGTCTGGGAAGAAGCGATCGGTGATGTAGCGATTCGACTGATAAACCGCGGAACGAATCGCCGTATCGGAGTACTTGACCTTGTGGAAGGCCTCGTAGCGCTCCTTCACGCCTTCGAGGATCTGCAGCGTCTCGTCCTCGCTCGGCGGAGCCACGTTGATCGCCTGGAAGCGGCGGAGCAGCGAGCGGTCCTTCTCGATGTAGCGGCGGTATTCGCGGATGGTCGTTGCGCCGATGCAGGAGATCTCGCCGCGCGACAGCGCCGGCTTCAGGATGTTCGCCGCATCGAGCGAGCCCTCGGCGGAGCCCGCGCCGATCAGCGAGTGGATCTCATCGATGAAGATGATGATGTCCTGATTTTCCTTCAGTTCTTTGATGATGCCTTTGAGGCGCTCCTCGAACTGGCCGCGGTACTTCGTGCCGGCGACGATGAGCGAGAGGTCGAGCGAGAGGATCCGCTTGTTCGCGATGAACAGCGGCACGTTGCCATCGACGATGCGCTGGGCCAGACCCTCGACGATCGCGGTCTTTCCGACGCCCGGCTCGCCGAGGAGGATCGGGTTGTTCTTCGTGCGGCGGGAGAGGATCTGGATGATGCGCTCGACTTCCTTCTCGCGTCCGATGAGCGGATCGAACTGCGCCTGGTGCGCCATCGCGGTGAGGTCGCGCGCGTACTCGGCGAGGAACGGCAGCTCTTTCTTCTGCTTGTCGGCCTCGCGCTCCTTGAGGATCGAGATCGTCTCCTCGCGCACGCCGTAGACGTTGAGGCCCTTGGCGGTGAGGATGCGCGCGGCGGTCGACGACTCCACGCGCAGGATGCCGATGAGGAGATGCTCGGTGCCGACGTACTGGTGGAGCATCGACTCCGCCTCGTGCGCGGCGTAGGCGAGGATCTTCTTCGATTCCTCGGAGAGCGGCAGCTCGGCCGACGAGGAGATGCGGTCGACGAAGAGCCGGTCGCCTTCCACTTCGCGGCGGATCTGCTCCGGTTTCACATTGAAGCGAGAGAAGATCTCCTTGATGATCTCCTCCCCCTCGCGAAGGACACCGAGGAGGATGTGCTCTGACTCGATGACGCGTGAGCCGAGCTTCGAGGCTTCGTAGCGAGCAAAGAAAAGGGCGC
>DASWBH010000435.1:0-2845 GCA_036390755.1 Thermoanaerobaculia bacterium | reverse complement strand
CTCGGCGACCTCTACAAGAGCGAGGGCCTCGTCTCGCGCGCACAAAGCTGCTACGAGGACGTGCTCAAGATTGCGCCCGAGAACCCGCAGGCCAAGAGCCGCGTCCAGGCGCTGAAGAAACGGTAACTACTTCACCTGCTCAGGTTTGTTGTCCGCCAGATCGTCGGTGAGCTTGTTGCCTTCGCGCGGCGAGTTCTCGCCACTGTGCTCTTCGCGCCCCGCACCTTCGTAGCCGAGAACCTCGCTGCCACGGATGACCTTGATCTTCTCGAGCTGCGCCTCAGTTGCTCCCTTTTCGTCTTCGCTCATGAGGTATTGATGAGCAAGGAGTGAACCACTTCAGTTTTTTCCTTCGCCCCGCGCAGCGGGGAGAAGGTGCGGCGAAGCCGCGGATGAGGCGCCCCTCACCCGGCGCTTCGCGCTACCCTCTCCCGCACGCGGGAGAGGGCAGAATTGGGATCCGGCGCACCGCCGGACGGATCAAGTCGATCACGTCGGCGCGATCGGACCATCGGGTCCGATGAGCGTCACCTCCCCGGTGCTCGCGTTCTTCGCCTGAGCCACGGCCCAGATCCGCATGCCGTGATCCAGCGGCGCAACCGCGATGCGACTCCCGCTCTGCAGGTCGTCGATGACCGCCGACGGTGGCCTGCGCGAGCCCGGCTCGGGGATCAGCCGAATCATTCGTTCTTCGACGATCGACTCGCCGTCGTGGACGCGAACGCGCACTTCGCTTTCGCGCGGGAACGCCGACATGATGCTGACGCCTCGATTCCACTCCGGTCCGGACGGCACATCGACGAGCTCGATCTCCTCTGCGCGGAACTCCGGCGCGCGGTCTCCGTCGATCGTCAGCGCCTGCCGCATCCAGTCGAAGCCGAGGATCTCGGCGCATCGCGATTCGAGGTCGCGCAGTGCGGCGTCTTGTCCGGCAGGCTTATCGAACCGGTATTGCTCCGGCTTCACGAACTCGATCGCCGATTCGACGACCGCGATCTGCTCCGGCGTCAATCGCGCGCGATGTGACACGAGCCAGCTGCCGATCTGCGCGCGCACGAGCTCCGCCTTTTCTTCCGCCGTGATCGAGTTGAAGATCGCCAGCCGTCCGCGGCGGCCGCTCGCGCGAAACGCGACGAAGTCGACGCTCATGCCGTCCGCCTGCGCGCGCGCAGCCACGAATCGACGGAAAGCGCGTCGCTCTCCGCCGGCATCACGAGCACGAACAGCGTGAGCACCAATCGCGGGAACACATGTTCGTGGAACGGGTAAAGCGGCTCCTTCAGCAGATGACCGAACGTGACGATCACCAGCACGATGCCGAGGGCGATGAGGCTCTCACGCGTGCGCCAGCCGACGAGCACGGTCGCGCCGGCGATCAGCTCCACAAACGGGATCGCCAGGCCGACGGCCCAAAGCGACCACACCGGCAGGAACGTGTCCGAGTACGGCAGGAACCACTTGCGCACGTGTCCAACTGGCGTGAGCTCAAAGACTTTGTAGACGCCGGCCATGAAGAAGATGAGGCCGAGGACCGCGCGGGCGAAGAAGATCGCCCACGCGGCGTTGGAAGGCAACGGATGCGGAGTCCGCGTCGCGCGTCTCCTACATCAATTCCTGCATGATCTTGTCGAGCGCCTCGCGCGGCGGGCGCGTGCGCTCGATTGGCAGGGTCGCCAGCGGCTCGTCGACGACGTTGAGCAGAGTCATGAAACTCTTCTTCTCCGGACGCAGGTAGACGAGTCCCGTCAGCATCTGGCCCCCTTCGACGGCGCGATGCAGACGCTGCAGCGCCTGGACGGCATCGCCCGGGTCGTAGTCCTCCTCGAGTTTCCGCAGGAGGATGCGCGAGCCGTCGTGCAGCGTCACTTCGCGCATCGTTCCCGGATCCATCTCGATCTCGATCTGCTCGTACGAGGGCACGAATCCGATCTGATGCAGGAGCTCGTCGTGCTCCTTCGAGTACACGTAGCCCTTGGTCGACCCGTCGTGATTGTTGAACGTGACGCACGGCGAGATGACGTCGATGACCGACAGCCCGTCGTGCGCGATCGCGCCTTTGAGGATGTTGATCATCTGTTTCGGATCGCCGGCGAAGCCGCGCGCGACATAGCCGCAGCCGAGCTGCACGGCCAGGGCGCAGAGGTCCATCGGCGGCAGATCGTTGAGGACGCCCGTCTTCAGCTTCGATCCCTCGTCGGCGGTCGCGGAGAATTGACCCTTGGTCAGACCGTACACGCCGTTGTTCTCGATGATGTAGATCATCGGGATGTTGCGGCGGACCATGTGCATGAACTGGCCGAGTCCGATCGACGCCGTGTCGCCGTCGCCGGATACGCCGATGCCGAGGAGCTTGTGGTTGGCGAGCATCGCCCCCGTCGCAATGGCGGGCATCCGTCCGTGCACGGCGTTGAATCCGTGCGCGCGGCCGAGGAAGTACGCCGGAGTTTTCGACGAGCAGCCGATGCCGGAGAATTTCGATACCTTCTCCGGCTTGACGTTCATCTCGTAGAAGGCGCGGATGATCTGATTGCTGATCGCGTCGTGGCCGCAGCCGGCGCATAGCGTCGACCTTCCGCCTTGATAGTCGGTTGCCTTCAGCCCGATTCTGTTTTCTTTGGCGGGTTCGCCGCCGAGTTTGAGAGTTGAATCAGCCATGTTGTCCCTTCCGTCATCCTGAGCGCCGCAGAGCGCGAAGGATCCGGGCGGTGGCGCGTTTCCGTCCCCCAGATCCTTCGCCGTCTTCGCGGCTCAGGATGACATCAATCCTCGCTCAACTTCGTGATTCCGCTCGCGCCGAGTCCTGTCTCGTAGGCGAGCTTCAGCAGCGCGTGATCCGCTTCCATCT
>DASWBH010000434.1:0-4124 GCA_036390755.1 Thermoanaerobaculia bacterium | reverse complement strand
GTTGTGGCACGTGTAGCAGCCGATGATCGATCCGCGGAAGAAGTTCTTCGTGCCGAACGCGCTGATCGTCCGCGCGGCCAGCGTGCGCGAAAGCACGGTGCCGCGATAGTCGGTGCCGTGGCATGCCTGGCACTGCGTCCGATTGCTGTCGGCCGCATCGGGATGACGGCTAACCCAGACCTGTCCGACCGGGTGCATTCCGTGCGGACCGCCGTTCGTCGTCGACGGATCGGTCGCGTGACAAGCGGTGCATTCGCTCAGCATCCCGACGTGCCCCTGCAGCGCGACGTTCTGGATGTTGTCGTTGCGATGAGTGCTCGGATACTCGGCGTGGGTCGAGCCGTGGCACGCTTCGCACTGCAGTTTGCCGTGGCCGGTCGAGAACCGGTACAGCGAGGTGCCGGCAGCAGGCGTGTCAGGATTCGATGCGAACGTCTGATCAGCGGCGGTACGAACCACTCCCGGCGCGGTGTAGACGCTGAAGTAACGCAGACTGCCGCGATTGACGGTCGCTGTTCCGGTGTGGCAGCTCTGGCAGAGCGGTTCCTGCAGCCAGCCGTTGCGGTCGGCGCGGCCGACTTCACTCATCGAGCCATGGCAGCTCTGACATTGAATCGCGGTCGATCCATCGGCCGCGACTGCGGCGGACATCGCGCCGCGCAGACAGCGCGTCACCGAACCCGGATGACAGCGATAGCACGATGTGCGATTGGTGCTCGCGTCGAGTGTCTGTCCGCTCGTCGGGTCGGTTGCGTTCGCGTGCAGGCCGTGAATGGCCGCGGTGAGCGGCGCGACGCCGGCGAAGCCGAGGCCGGGGAGAGCGTTGGAGGAGTGGCATTGCGCGCAGAGGACGGGCTTTGCGCCGGCGGTTGCGCTGGCGTACAGACCATCGGCGCGATAGCCCTTCGCCGCGAGAGCGGACGCGAAGAGCGCGCTCGCTTTGACTTTCGACTTCTCATCGTGCAGACGAAGGATGTTCAGCTTGTAATCGCGCAGCGGATCGGGATCGTTCACCCAGCCTGCGGCCGGGCGCGGTCCGCCGACCGATCCGGATGCGTGGCAGTTGCGGCAATCCATCTCGTCGGAAACCGGAAGGACCACGCTCGACGTCGCGAGCACGGTGCCGGTGCTGTCGCGCACGACGAGTTTCATCATCGGATAGAAATTCTTCGAGCCGCCGTCGTCGTACGGCGTGATCGGGACACCTTCGGCGACGAACCAGCCGCGCGTCGCGTCCCACGCCATCGGCTGCGGCGTGTTCGCGGCGCCGGGCATCGAGCGTCCGGCGAGGCCGGCATCAGGCGCGAGCGAAGCGCCGAAGAGCGCCGGCAGCCACGACCAGAAGTTCGTCTTGCCGATCGATGATTTGTTGATCGAGCCGTCCGGATCGGCGACGGCTTCGTAAGTGACGGTGAGGCCGGTCGGGGTGGTGATGAGCTTTCCGTTCGGATCGATCACCTGCGCCTTGACGTTGTTGTAGGGCGGGAGGATGCCGAAGACGGAGTAGTCGACGCCATCGGTGCAGTGCATCCCGAGGTCGTTCCAGCCGACGATTTTCCAGCCGGTGGCAGAGAGAGCAACCGCCGGAATGGTCAGCAGCAATGCTGCAAAGACGAGGATCGAGCGGAACCGGACGTGCGTCATAGCGTTGTCTCCTATGCCGAGCAACATAACCGTATCGACATATAGAAATGTGAGGACGCTCACGCCGATTTTGGTGAACGGCCGCGCCGGGGCCGATGCGCTGCAAGCTCAGCCGGGCGAGCTTCTCTCGCGCGATTGACGCGCACTACGCCCGCTCGTGTGCGTGATCACACAACGCAGTGCTGCGCTTTTTGTTGACGAACGCTATGGACTTTTCGCGCAGCGGAAGCCGATGCTCGCGTCGGCTTTCGCGGCGTTGTACGTCGCGCGGCGCGTCGTCAGCAGGTCGTCGAAGTCTTCGTGCGTCCAGCCGCCGCCGCGCACGATGCGACCACCGACTTTCCACACGTTCGACGTCCACTCCTGCACGTTGCCGCCCATGTCGACGAGCCCCTCGGGTGTATTGCCTTTCGGATAGCTGCCGATCGGGCACGGGCCGCGTCGCTGTCCTTTGCCGAGCGGGTTGCCCGCTCCGTTCCAGCAGAGCTGATTCACCGGCATCGCGTCGCCCCACGGAAACTTCCGCGCCGCGGTACCTCCGCGCGCGGCCCACTCCCATTCCGCTTCCGTCGGCAAGCGTTTGTCGAGCCACTTGCAGTAATCGACCGCGTGCTCCCAGGTCACGCAGTTGATCGGAAGCCGGCCGGCTCCCTCATCGAAGTAGGTGCACGCCGGACCTTTCGCGGCTTCGGCGCACGCTCCGCTCCTCACGCATTCGCGGTACTCGCTCGTCGTCACCTCGGTGACGTCGATGAGAAACGGAGCAACGTCGACTTCATCGGCGTGGCCGGCGGGATGAAGCGTCCCGCCTTCGAAGCGGATCATCTTCTTCGCTCGAGGATTGCTGATATCGATCGCCGGTGTAGTCGCACAGGCGGCGATCAACAACAGCACGATGCATCGGACGGCGCGCCTCATGCGCGGCAGTATAGGATCAGCCGTGCGCCTCGAGCGCTGTCAGGTCAGCGAGATTGTTGCGATACGCATACACAATCAGCTCACCGCGGCTGGCGACACCAAGCTTGTCGAAGATCGCGCAGAGGTGGTGCCGCACGGTCGCATCGGAGATGAACAGCTGCTCACTGACCTGCCGGTTCGTCAAACCTCCGGCGACGGTGCGCACGATCTCGCGTTCACGCTTGGTCAGCTGCGCGATGCGCACCGCTTCCGGTGACTGCTTCTTGTTTCGCGAGCTCTGGGTGAGCAGCTTCTGCAGCGCGGGCCCTTCGAGCCACGTGTCGCCGCGGCGGATGCGATCGATCGCACCGAAGAGATCGTCGAGCGTCTTGCTCTTCAGCACGAGGCCGCGCACGCCGAACTGGAATGCCTGGTGGCATGCCTCGGGATCGGGATCGTCGGTGAGGATCAGCGCCGGAAGCGAGGGAGCTGCTGTCATCAGCTCTTGCAGCTGCTGAAGCGATTCATTCGACGAGTCGGTGAGATTGAAATCGAGCAGCACGACGTCCGGCTCGAGATCGACGACGAGACGCAGCGCACTTACGCAGATCGAAGCCTCGATCGTGACCCGGTAATTCGCGCGCGTATCGATCAAAAGGTGTAGCGCGCTGCGCATAATCGGCTGATCGCCGCAGACGACCACGCGAGTCGGCATCGTCTCACCGGCTTCTCGCACGGATTGCGCAGCTTCGTTCAGCGCGGCTTCGCGCTGGGCCGACGAAGCGCCGAGGCAGAGGACAGCGTTGTCGCAGCTCCTGCACTCGTGGAGCGCCGTGGTCTTCGCGTTGCCGACGATTGCGTCCGTTCTCCCCTGGCCTGGGCTGAAAGTACCACTGGACATGTGCGCCTCTCTTTTCGGATCCCGCACAGTCTGGCCCGGCTCAACAAAGCGCGACATAGGTAGTGTCACTCGTCAATGTGTGCGTTGTCACACTGCCGAGGTTGCTTAATGTCGCAACCCGACGACGCCCGCAACCGGTTTCGCCACAAAGGGATCGAACTTGCGGCGGAGCGAGTCAGTGTCGATCGCGACGCCCTCCCGCAGCGACAATTCATCGATCACGGTCCGCAGCCAATCCTCGGCGTCCGTGATGCGCAGGCCCGCTTCGTAGCGGCCTTTTCGCGCACCCGCTCGCGACCACACGACGGTCGCCGGCAGCCATACATGGGTGTCGTTGCCGCTGATCGTGAACCTTAGCCGGCCCGATGTTCCGGGCTGCAGCGCTACGGGCGTCGTGATGCGCGCGCCACGGATCGACAGATCGAGCACGCGCAGCGAAGCGAGATCCGCAAATGAGGCGGTCAGCGGGGCGATGACGCGGTAGCGATCGGCGGAGCGGCTCTCTTCGATCGGAATTGCGGACCTCGCGGCGACGAGCTCACGGATGAGCTCGCGGATCGCCGCGAGCGACTGCTCGAACGTGACGCCGCAGAAATAACGGTCCAACTCATCGTCGTGAAGCGACAGCGCAGCCATTTCACACCAGATGACGGACGCCGTGGTGACGACGCCGCTGTTCTCG
>DASWBH010000433.1:0-1578 GCA_036390755.1 Thermoanaerobaculia bacterium | reverse complement strand
ACGGTGCGCGAGCCGGAGGGCACGATCCTTCTCGCCGAGACGGATGAGCGATCCGACGATGCGCCATTCGTACGGCGTGTACTCGCGCGGCTCGAGCGCGTGCTCCCAGTACTTGTCGAACGTGCGGAGCAGCGCGTCGTGCGGCAGCGCGTTCTCCTCGCCCACGGGCTCGAGCGCGATCGTCGTCGACGTCGCGTCGAAATCGCCGAGCTCCGCCGCGCCGGGGATGTAGTCGATGTGGTGCTGCTGCATCGAGAGCTTGATCGACGCGAGCAGGTCGCGCTCGAACTCGTCCCGCATCGCCGCGTAATTCGTCGTCCCGCCGAGCTCCGAGGCGAGAAATGCGGCGTCCTTGAGCCCGCGCAGGACAAAGAAGTCGTCCCAATACGAATGCATCGGCTTCGCCGAATAGCCTTCGTGGCTGATCGACTCCGGCACGAGTCCGTAGAACGCCGTGCCTTCGTACTGCTTCGTCATCCGCTGGTGGCGCAGCGCGTCGATCGCCGCAACGGTCTTCTCGATGCGCGGCCAGAGCGACTCGACGAGCGCGCGGTCGTGCGTGTGCCGGTAATACTCGGCGATCAGGTAGATGAACTCGCCGTGGCTGTCGTTCTCGGGAACGGGATCGGCGCCGGCGCCGCCGACGCAGCACGGAATCCGGCCGTCCTCGTACTGGAACTGTGCGTACCAGTTGATGAAGTCGCGCACTTCCTCCGGGTGGCCGAGGCGGAGGAGGGCGGTGGATTCGAGGGAGCCGTCGCGGATCCAGGAGCGCTCGTACGAGCGCGAGCCGGGCTGAATCGCGGCGCCGTCGCGATTGATCAGGATGTACGCGAGGTTGGTGCGGATGGAGTCGGCGATCTTCTTGTCGGGAAGTTCGATCACCACGCGGTCGAGTTTTGTCGACCAATCGAGATTCGGGATTCGGGATTCGGGATTCGGAGGACCTGGCGCGTTCAGAGGAACACTGATGATGACTTCATTGCTGTCGAATCGCATCGCCGCGGACGCGTAGCCGTTCTCGTCCTTGATGCTCTGCGGGTTCGGCAACGCGCCTTTTCTCAGGAAATCGACGATGTTGTTCGTCGTCGCACCGAATGCCTGTGGCTTCGCGTTGATTGCGATGTGCTCATCGGCATCGACATCCACGCGGCCGTCTTCGTAGATGATCCGGCTGATCTTCACCACGCCGCCGGTGCGCTTCAGGAACTGCCAGCGGGTGTTGACCTGCAGCGGGCGGATGGCGAGATAGAGACGCGCACTCGGCGGCACGCGATAGCGTACGAAGAGTGTCGACCTCTTCGCGTCGCCTTCGACCCACGCGGTCATCTGCAGCAGGTCGCCCCACGCGACGGACGGAATCGGCAGATCGCCGCGCTCGAGCGACTGCGCCGGCTTGACGTCGCTCCACGTGATCAGCCGGCCGTCTTTCCAGACGAACGGCTCGATCGAGCAGCGCGCGTTGCCGAGCTCCACGGCGCCGTCTTCACTGACGAGCGCCTCGACCGGATTCGCGTCCGCGCCGACGATCGTCCAGTAGGACTGCTCGCCGTAGAGATACCGCGGCCAGTCGCCGCG
>DASWBH010000432.1:0-2216 GCA_036390755.1 Thermoanaerobaculia bacterium | reverse complement strand
CAGGTCCGGAGATCGGCGACAGGACTTGCGTCGACCGGTTCTGGTTGAACGCGACCGTGCCGGTCGTATTGATTGTTCGCTGGAACGTCGAGAGCGACACCACTTGCGTGCGCACGTTCCGCGGCGCGTCGGATTTCGTTGCGGTGGACGCGGCCGCCCCCGGTTCCGTGGTCGCCTCGTGGCAGCTCATCGTTAGTGCGATTGCTGCGGCGAGCCAGACGGTTGTCTTCGATCTCATCGAGTGCCTCCGGTGGGCTGTGGCAGCGGCGCGCCGATCGCAACTTCCAGCGCTGCGAGGGCATCGTTGACTGCGCCGAGCGCGTCGACGTACTGACGCTCGGCGTCGAGCAGCGTGCGTTTCGCATCGAGCAGGTCGAGCGCGGACGACCCGCCGAGTCCGTAGCTGACCGAGGCGACGCGATAGACCTCGCGCGCTTCGGGCAGGAGCTGATCGCGGATGAAGATCGCCTGCCGCAGCGCCGTCGATGCAGCCGTATATGCGCTCTGCACGTCCAGACTGACCTGCGAGCGGATGTCCGCGATGTTCGCGGTGAGCTCCGTCTCGCGGTACAGCGCCGCGGCGACCTCGCCGCGTTGATGCTGAAGAAAGAAGACCGGCACACCGAAGCCGACGCCGGTCGTATAAGTCGTCGGCGTGCCGCTCGCCGCGTTGCGGGTCAGCGTGACGTTGACGTCCGGTGCCCAGAACTGCCGCGCCAGCCGCGTCGCCGCCCGGGAAGCTTCGAGCTGCGCGGCCAGGCTCGCAATCTCCGGCCTCGTTGTCTCCGCAATGCGTTCGAGCTCGTCGACCTCGGCGATTGCCGCCGGAAGACTCAGCGTATCGGTCGGCTCGAGCGGCGCTCCGCCCATGCGGCCGAGGACGCGGTTGAGCGTTGCGCGCGCGGTGGCGATGGCACGGTCATTCGCGATCAGGTCGTTCTCCGCCGAGGCGAGATCCGTCTGCGCTTTGACCACGTCGACGCGCGGGACCGTTCCGGCCTGGAAGCGAGCCTGCGTTTTCTGGACGAAATCTGCTGCGAGCCCGCGGTTCTGCTGCAGATCGTCGCGGTGGCGAAGCGCGACGAGCAGCGCGTCGTACGCCTGGGCCGCTTGCGAAGCAATCTGCTGGCGCAACTGAGTCACGTTGAATTCCGCGGCCCGCAATGCGCCGATCGCGACGTCGCGGCGCAATCCGCGTTTCCCCGGGAAGGGAAACGTCACACCGACTCCCTGATCGCTCGCATTGCCTGAGCCGGGCTTGAATGCGCTGGTCTGCCCGGCGACGTCGGCAGCGAACGCCGGGTCGGCAAACGCCGTGGCGATCGTGACGCCGGCGCGCGCCTGTTCGACCTGCGCTTGCGCTGCCGCAATCGCCGGGTTTCGCGCGAGAGCTTCCTCGATCGCCTGCTGCCGTGAGAGCCGGAGCAGGCTGTTGTCAGGCGCGGGAATCGTCGGAACGACGATCCTCTGCGCCGGCAGCATCGCTGCGCACAGCGCGATGCTGCAGCTGATCAGTACGGATCGGTGAATGAGCCCGAAGCTCTTGGCAGCTTCGCGCGGCATGGAACTCCTCTTTCGTCTTCGGTGGGCGAGAAACGGCGGCTAGGCCGCAGGAGGAGCGCGAGAGGCGAGCGGCAGGGCGGTCCGCGTGATGACCGCCAAAACGGCGATCGGTGCGAGCTTCGCCACGAGGACGAGCGGCGAGATCGTCACCGCCGCGAGCGGCGTCACGCGCGCGACCGCGCTCACGCACACCGCGCACGGCGCGTTCGCGCTCTGCGTCAGCGGATGCGTGTGAATGACCGGCTCGAACGCGACCGCAATGGCGGTCAGCAGAACGAGCACGAGTACCGCTCGACGCATACAGTGCATCAAGATACACGTAAGCGGCTCAATCTGCTGCACTATTCCGCGGCCGTAACTGCTTTGCCATTGGTTCCCGGCTGCCGGAATAGGCATTTGTTGTGTAGGATGGAGTCAGAGGTTAGGAGATTTCAGATGGCAGACACCACCACCACCGCAGTGCAGCATGTTACCGACTCCGATTTCGAGAAAACGGTTCAGGCCGGCAAGCCTGTTCTGGTCGATTTCTGGGCTCCCTGGTGCGGACCGTGCCGCATCATCGGACCGATCGTCGAAGAGCTCGCTCCGTCGTATCAGGGGAAGGCGATCATCGCGAAGATGAACGTCGACGACAACCCGGGGGTCGCACAGAA
>DASWBH010000431.1:0-5782 GCA_036390755.1 Thermoanaerobaculia bacterium | reverse complement strand
CGCGTTCTGCAGCGTGAACGACGTGTAGCCGGCGAAGATCTCCAGCAGCGTCATGTCCTTCGAGTTGAACGCTTTTCCGTCGAGGCGGTTCACGAGCTCGAGGACGCCGCAGACGTTCTTGCCGATGTAGATCGGCACCGCGACGATCGAGTGCGACTTGTGCCCGGTCTGGAGATCGATGTCGGGGTAGAAGAAATGGTCGGAGTCGACGTCGGCCGACAGATGAGGCGAGCCGCTCTGGTACACCTGGCCGACGATGCCGTGCCTGGCCGAGAGCCGTTTCCCCATCAGATCGCGAGCCGCTTCGCCGAACGCCGCGATGAACACGAGCTCGTTGTCTTCCCGCGCCGGCGACTTCCCGAACGGATCGTCGAGCAGGATCGATCCCGACTCCGCAGGTACGAACTCGTACGCTTTCTTGAGAATCTCGCGCAGCACGAGGTCGAGATCGACATCGGGCCCGAGTGCGAGGCCGGACTTATGACGCTCAAGGAAGCGTTCGAGCTGCGGGATCTCGAGCGAGTGGAACTGAATCATCGACGTGGGCGAGGCGAAGGGCTGACTCTCGATTATAGGGTCTTCTCTGCCGCGAACGCTTCGGTCTCGAACGAGATCTTCTGATACGCCTCCGCTGAAGAGAATCCTCTCCGTCGCAACGAAACGTATTCGACGACATAACGCCAATAGAAGCGCATCACGCCGAGACGTGCGATCTGCTGCACGTGAACGAGCTCGTGACGAAGGAGCTGCGCGATCTCGTCCTGTGCGGTCTCGGCGGCGACGTAGATGCGACGGCCGAGGGTAATGGCGATGACGCCGCGGATCAGAAACGGGCGGAGCCACCACGGAAATCGAAGCCGGACGATCGCGCGAGTTCTGCCGATCGCGTCTTGCAAATCGTCAGGCACCCTCATCTAATATCGCGCTCCATGCGCAAAGCGTTCGCCGTCCTCATCGCACTCTACGCCACAGCCTCGCTCGCCCAGCAGCAGGATCTGAGCAAGGTCGACATCAAGACCGTCAAGGTCGCCGGAACCGTCTACATGCTGATGGGATCGGGCGGCAACATCGGCGTATCGGTTGGCGACGACGGCATCGTGATCATCGATGACGAGTTCGCACCGCTCGCGCCGAAGATCATCCAGGCGCTCAACGGCATCACCGACAAGCCGATCAAATTCATCATCAACACGCACTATCACGGCGATCACACCGGCGGAAACGAAGTCTTCGGCCGCACCGGGACCATCATCGCGCACGACAACGTCCGCAAACGGCTGCAGACCGGCACGAGCGCGCTTGGCCGGACGACTCCGCCCGCGCCGAAGCAGGCCCTCCCGATCGTCACGTTCAACGACACCGCGACAGTTCACGTGAACGGCGAGGACATCCGCGCGATGCACTTCCCGCACGGCCATACCGACGGCGACGCGGTCATCTACTTCCCGCAGTCGAATGTCGTCCATATGGGCGACGACTTCTTCAACGGCCATTTCCCGTTCATCGACACCGAGAACGGCGGCAGCGTCAAAGGAATGATCGCGGCCGGCGACAAGATCCTCGCCTCAATGCCCGACGACGTGAAGGTGATCCCCGGGCACGGCGATCTATCCGACAAGGCGGGACTGCGCCGCTTCGTCGAGATGCTGCGCGGCACTTCCGGCGCCGTCGAGCGCGCGATGAAAGCCGGCCGCACGCTCGAACAGATGAAGTCCGACAAGATCCTCGCGCAGTGGGACGAGTGGGGAAAAGACTGGTTCGCGAATTCGCAGGCGTTTACGGAGATGTTGTATCGGGATCTCGGGGGGAAGTGAGGGTTCGGGGTTCGGGGTTCGGGGTTCGGGATTCGGGAGTCGGGATTTGCTAATTCGCGATGTTCGCGTGCGCCGCGAGCAGCGCTTCTTTGGCAGTCTTCTTTTTCGCTTTTTTCAGATTCACATTCGTCGCGCCCTTTGCTCCCCACGAGCCTTTCACCGGTTTGAATGATTCCGGCGCGAGCCTGACAAACAGTTCTTGTTGATCCGGGGTGAGTTTCACCATCGCCCACTCGTCATCCGGAGAACCGAGCGTCGCGAAGATTTTTCCGCGCACGCGGAAATCGGGATGCTGCATGTGCGCGCGCTCCTCGGCACCGGGCAGAGCGAGCGCCAGGCTACGAAAGTCGTCGGCTGTCACAGCGAACCCCGAATCCCGAATCCCGAATCTCGAATCACGAATCCCGCTTCTTCAAACTCAACGTCATCTGGAACTTCGCCACCGGCTCGGCGCCCAGCTTCGAGGGAACCGTCGCGACCACGCGAATCGTGGCCTCTTCGCGCTCGCCGCTTGCCAGCGTGCGCGCGAGCAGCGCCTGGACGCGCGCGCCGTCGTCGTTCGTGAAATGCACGTCGCCTTCGGCTCGCTTGAGGAACTCGGCTTTCATGTCTTTGAAGACGAACGAGAGGCGCAGCTTGCGTTTCTGCATCGCGTCGAATGCGATCAGTCCCGAAGCCACGTCGGCTCCCATGCACAGGACGCCGAGATACATGGCGTGGATGTCGCGGCGGCGCGTGCGCCAGTTGAGCGGTATGCGGATGACGCAGCGCTGCTCGTTGATCTCGACAACCGACGGCTTCACGAACCAGAGCAGAAACACGTTGCGCAGCGACCAAAGGCGCACCGCGAGCGTGTTCACCGGTACACCTTCGTCGAATCGATCGAACGCCGTCCGTACGGCACGGTCATGCGATCCCACAGCGCGTCCGGCACGTGACGAGCGAAGCGCATCAGGAGCGACATCGGACGCGGAAACTCGACGACGCGTTTGCCGCGCTCGATTCCGTCCGCGATGATCCTCGCCGCCCTGTCGACCTCCATGAGGAACGGCATGCGGAAGCGGTTCTTCTCCGTCATGGCAGTCGCAATGAATCCCGGGTTCACGATCGTCACGCCGACGCCGTACGGCGCGAGCTCGATCCGGCTCGCCTCGAGGAACGCCTGCATCGCCGCTTTGCTCGCCGAATACGGAGCCGCGCCGGGAAGTCCGCGCAATCCGGCGATCGACGCAACGCCGGCGAAGCGTCCGCTGCGACGCTGGATCATGGAAGGGACCACCGCCGCGAACAGATACATCGTGCCGAGGACGTTCACGCGGATGGTGAGGTCGGCTTCTTCGAGATTGAACTTCGCCGCGTGGTTCGGAATGCTCACGCCGGCGTTTGCGATCGCGAGATCGAACGGGCCGCCGAGCCCCGCTTCGCCGGTGCGGACGGCGCGCTCGACGGCGGAGGCGTCGGTGACGTCACAGGGAAGAGCGACGCTGCGCGCGGGCAGCTCCGCGCGCAATCGCTCGAGAAGGTCCGCGCGACGCGCGAGCAGCCCGAGCGACCAGCCGCGCCGCGCCAGCTCACGCGCGACAGATGCGCCGATGCCGGACGACGCTCCGGTGATGATGGCGTTCTTCACGCCGCGAGATTATGTCCCTGGGGAACCTCTGCACAAGGAGGTTCCCTAGTCGGCCCACTGCATCGGACGGTGTTCGGGGACGATGACCTTGAATTCCTTCCCCTCCACCTTGAACGTCACGATTGCCGTCGGCACCTCGGCGTCCTTCACCTTCTCCGAGCTGACGATCTCGTACGTGGTGAAGCCGTTCTGGAAGAAGAAGTCTTTCTCCGCGCGCCAATGCGTGAACAGGTTGTCGGCCGCCGCAAGCTCGTCGCGGTCCATCGTCCGGACATTGCGCGCCCAGATGGCGCGGCTGATCTGGCTCTCGCGATCCGTTCCGCCCTTCATGTCCTCGAGCATCGCCTTGACGCGGCCGCCGGCCTGCTTCGGGTAATTCGGCCCGACCGCGATCCACAGGATGATGCCCACGATGGCGACGGCGGCGATCCATCCGAACTTCACCATCCGGACGCCGATCGTCTTGTCGCCCGTCATCCGCGCGGCCACAGCGGCAGTCGGCATCTGTGCAGCGAACGAGTGGTTCACGGGCTCCTCGATCTGGTTGATCTCGAACGCGCCGTCTGTGCGATGGACGGCGTAGCGATAGCCCTCGACGGCGAACACGCGCTCCTGCTCGTCCGAGCCGAGCGGCCGAGCGGCCGTCCGGCCGTCGACGCGGATGACATCTTTGCCGTTTTCACCGGGCTCGACGCTGATCCGGTGATCGCGCCCGTTGAGGGTTACGTCCCACGCTGTAGTCATGGCTGGACCTCTTTGGACAAGAGTACGGGATCAGGTGAGCTTCGGCAATCGCGCCTGCTTCGTGAAGACGTCGGCAAAGAGGTCGCCGACCTTGTCGAGCCGCTTCGGCATCGTGCGCAGGTTGAACTTCAGCGGATCGAGCTTCTGATTGATTTCGCTCCACTTGAGCGGCGCGGACACCGGCGCGCCGTCGATCGCGCGCGGCGAATACGGCGCGACGATCGTCTTGCCGTACGCGTTCTGCATGCAGTCGAGATAGAGCCGGCCGTGACGCGCCGAAAGGCTCCGCTCGACAGTCATCGTCGGCACCTTCGACGTCACGGCCGCCGCCACCGAGCACGCGAACTCGTTCGCCTCTTCATGCGTGTAGCCCGGCACGAGCGGCACGAACACGTGGATCCCGCGCTTGCCGGACGTCTTCGGGATGCTGGGCAGCTCCAGCCCGTCGAGCACCTTCCGCATCACGAGCGCCGCGTCGATCGCCTGCTCGATGCCCTTCCCTTTTGCCGGATCGAGATCGAAGACGATCCAGTCCGGCTCGTTGAGGCTCTCGGCGCGCGAAGCCCACATGTGAACCGTCAGGACGGACATCTGGGCGAGCCAGCGCAGCGCGTCGCGGCTGTCGGCCACCATGTGCTTCACGGTCTTGCGGCTCGTCGATCGCGTCGGCGTGTCGACGGTCGTCAACCAATCGGGAGCTTCGCGTCCGAGGTTCTGGTGGAACCAGGAGGGTTTGTCGATGCCCTGGTTCCAGTGCTCGAGAGAGAGCGGCCGGTCGCGCAGCGCGCGGATCAATGGCTCGGCCACGGCGTCGTAGTAGTTCGCCACGTCCTGTTTGGTGATGCCGTCGCGCGGATAGAGCAGGCGGTCGGGATTGCTGAGCGCTACGCGCGTCCCTGGGCCTCGGTCCTCGGACCTCGGTTGCCCCCGCCCGGTGCTCTTCCGAGGACCGAGGACCGAGGACCGAGGACGGCTCTCCGGTTTCTCTCTCACCACTTCGCTCACGCTCTTGTCATCGCGCAATCCCAGAAATGACGGATGGCGAAGACGATTGTCCGATGTCCACTCGGTGAATGCCACCTGCGCGACGAGGCGCGGCTTCACCCACGTGGCGTCGCGCGTGCGCGGTGCGCCCTGGACCTCGGTTTTCTCGACGACGTCCTTCGACAGCTCGTCCTTCAGTGAGACGCGCATCTTGTACGAGAAGCCGGTGCCGACTTTTCCGGCGTAATGCAGCTGACCGCCGTCGCCGCGCACGGCGAGATGGAGCGAGCCGATCTCCTTAGATGAATGCGTGCTCGGCTGCCAGCCGACGATCACGAGCTCCTGCTCGTTCAGCGCTTTGAGCTTCAGCCATTCCTTCGATCGCCGCGGCTCATAGCACGACGTGTTCTTCTTCGCGATGATCCCTTCGAATCCCGATTTCGCCGCGTGGTCGAGCGCCTTGTCGCCCGGCGGCGGCAGCGTCTGCGAAATCGCGATCGGCGCCGGCGCCTTGCGCAACGTCTTCTCCAGCAGCTCGCGGCGTTGGAGATACGTCAGCTTGCGCAGATCGCGGCCGTCGAGCCACAGGATGTCGAAGACGAACAGCTTT
>DASWBH010000430.1:0-3023 GCA_036390755.1 Thermoanaerobaculia bacterium | reverse complement strand
ACGAGTCCGAGTGCAAGACGAGTGCTCATCACGCGTTGCATGTCATTCGTCGCCGGCCGCGACATTGCCGGGCGGAAAGCCGAAGCTCATGCGAATCGCTGAATACTCGTCGCCCACTCCGCCGTCGCGGCGGCGGATCGTAAGCGGCGGCTCGACGAACGTGCGATACGAACGCGGGACGTCCTGCTCGCGCGCCGCAGCGAAGACGCAGATGAGCGGCGGCTCACCTTCCTTGAACACGATCTCGCGACGCCGGACGAGACGCAGGCGCGCGTCATCGAGGGCCGCCATCGCGCGATCGAGCTGCGCGACCGGAAACACGAACGCGAACACGCCGCCGGGCGCGAGAATGCGCGACGCGGTTTCCGCGTACGCGCCGATGTCGCCGCGCGTCTCGATTCGCGCCGGCACTGCCTGATTGTGCTCAGCCTCCGTCGCGCTTCCAGCCGGAAAGTAAGGCGGCGAACCGAGGACGAGGTCGAACGGAGGATCGGTGGCGAAGATCGATGGATCGCGCAGGTCGCCATGCCGGATCGTGAAGCGCGACTCGAGTCCGTTATAGCGGATGCTCTTCTTCGCGAGACGAACCGAGATCTCCTGCGCCTCGACCGTGACGAACGTCGCGCCAGGCATTCGCCACGCCGCGATGATCGCGACGGAGCCGATGCCCGATCCGAGATCGGCGGCGCGGTCGACGCGCGGCGCGCAGATCGTCCCGTACCACGCCGTCAGCACGTCGTCGGTCGAATAGCGATGCCCGTTCGCGTACTGAAAGATGCGGAAGTTGCCGCAAATGAAGTCGAGCGTCTCCGTTTCATCAGGCTCAATGCCTCCGGGCGGCTGCGGTCCGGGACGCGTCCAGCCGCGGTAACTCGTCACTGAAACCTCATCGAAGCGGACGACGTAGAATACGCGGGTTTCATCGATCTCTGACAAATAACAGGAGGACGATTCATGAGTGCAGTCCGCACAAAACTGTGGTCGCTCACGATTCTGATCGTGGTACTGACCGCCGGCGCGCTCCCAGCCCAGGACCTCGCCTCTTATGAAAAGCGCACCACCGTGCGCAAACTCGCCAACGGCCTCACCGTCATCATTCTCGAACGGCACGAGGCGCCGGTCTTTTCATTTGCCACCGTCGTCAACGCCGGGTCGGCGCAGGAAGTCGCCGGCATTACAGGCCTCGCGCACATGTTCGAGCACATGGCGTTCAAGGGCTCGCAGCACATCGGCACGAAGAACTACGCCGAAGAAAAAGTCGCGCTGCAGAAAACGGAGGACGCATATCAGGCGTACCTGCGCGAGCGCGAGAAGACCGTCGGGCGCGACGACGCCAAAGTGAAGACGCTCGAGAAGGCGTGGCGCGACGCGATGGCCGCCGCTGACAAGTACGTGATCCCGAACGAATTCGCGAAGATCGTCGACGCTTCCGGCGGAACGGGAATGAACGCCTTCACCGCCCCCGACGAGACGGTCTATTTCTACAACATGCCGTCGAATCAGCTCGAGCTCTGGGCGTTCCTCGAGTCCGAGCGGTTCCTCGATCCCGTCTTCCGCGAGTTCTACAAAGAGCGCGACGTCGTCTACGAAGAACGGCGCATGCGCACGGAGAGCTCGCCGATCGGCCGCCTGCTCCTCCAGTTCCTCGGCACCGCGTTCATTGCCCATCCGTACGGACAGCCGACGATCGGATGGGGATCCGACCTGCAGAGCTTCTCCGCGACCGACGCGAAGGCGTTCTTCAACAAGTACTACATCCCCGCGAACATCGTGATCGCGCTCGTCGGCGACGTGAATCCGAAGGAAGCGATGCCGGTCATCGAGAAGTATTTCGGCCGTATCCCGAAGAAGCCGCTGCCCGAGCCGCTGCGCACCGTCGAGCCACCGCAGAACGCGGAGCGCGACGTCATCCTCCACGAGACCTCGCAGCCGATTTACATCGAGGGTTACCACCGTCCTGCCGCGACCGATCCCGATGATCCGACGTATCGGACGATCGAGATGCTGATGTCGGCCGGACGCACGTCGCGTCTGTACCGCTCGCTCGTGCGCGACCAGAAACTCGCCGCGAACGCCGGCGGGTTCAACGGCTACCCCGGCCAGAAGTATCCGAACATGTTCACGTTCTTCGGCGTGACGACGCCCGGCCACGCAGCTACCGACCTCCGCTCGCCGATTCAGAGCGAGATCGACCGGCTGAAGACGCAGGACGTGCCTGCCGATGAATTGCAATCGGTGAAGACGCGCGTCAAAGCGGGTCTTCTGCGCCAGCTCGACAGCAACTCCGGCATGGCCCTGCAGCTCGCGACTGCGCAGACGTTGTATGGCGACTGGCGCGAGCTCTTCCGCCAGGTCGACAAGATCAACGCAGTCAGCACCGGCGACATCAAACGCGTTGCAGGGAAGACGTTCGATCCGAACAACCGCACGGTCGCCTACAACGAATCGATGAAGCAGCAGCCGGCGCCGTCCGCACCGAAGGGAGACTCCAAATGAAAATGCTCCGCAACGCGGTCCTCGCGGCGGCGGCGCTGATCGTTGCTCTGCCGTCGATCGGTCAGGTCACCAGCACCAAAGAGATCAAGACTCCACCGCTGCGCAAGCTGAACATGCCGCAGCCGACGCGCGTGCAGCTGGACAACGGCATGGTGATCCTGCTGATGGAGAATCACGAGCTGCCGCTGATCCGCGGCACTGCGAACATTCACGGCGGCGAACGCGACATCCCCGCCAACAAAGCCGGCCTCGTCGAGATCCTCGGACAGGCGTGGCGGACGGGCGGAACGCAGTCGAAGACCGGCGATCAGCTCGACGACTTCCTGGAAGCGCGCGCCGCGCGCGTCGAGACCGGCGGCGACGACGACTCGACCCTCGTGCGCCTCGACGTGCTGAAGGACGACTTCGATACCGTCTTCCCGATCTTCCTCGACCTGCTCCGCAATCCGGCGTTCCGTCAGGACAAGATCGATCTGGCGAAGACGCGAGTGAACACGGAGATCTCGCGCCGCAACGACGAGCCCGAC
>DASWBH010000429.1:0-1863 GCA_036390755.1 Thermoanaerobaculia bacterium | reverse complement strand
CATGCGAACCTCCGAAGATTTGGGAGGGAACTCGAAGCGATGTCAGAGATTGGGCGAGCAGGCGGGGAACTTACTCTCGTCGCAGCGAGAGTGTCAATGCTCCTCGATCTTCTGCCGCACGCATTCGAAAAACGAATCGGTAAGCTTTTGCGTGACGCTTCCCATCAGCCGCGCGGCCAGGCTGGCGATCGTGCCGACGACGGTCACGTCCGAGGACCAGTTGAGCACGGTCGCGCCGTTCGCGCCGTCGCTCAGGACCATCTCGCTCGTCGCGTCGACAACGCTGCCCGGCGCTTTGCCGTGAACTTTCATCCGCGCGCGGTTCGGCTTGTCGAGATCCATCCACGTCGCGTCGCTGACGAACGTCGCTTTCACGGCGCCGAAGCCGACCGACGCGACAGCGCGGAAACGTTCGTTCGGCGTGATGATCTCGAGCGACTCGAGTCCCGGCGCGCAATGCGTCAGCTGCTCCGGCGTCGTCAGAAAAGTCCAGACCTTCTCGCGCGGCGCGTTGATCGTGACGGTCCCTTTGAAGTTCATTCCTTCCTCCGCGATTGACGCCAGGCGCTCACGCCGGACTGAAGCACCTCCAGCGGCAGCAGCGCGCACTTGCGGCGCGCCGGCTGGATGTCGGCCTTGAGCGCCTCGAGGAGCTGCGACTCCGGAAACGATTCGATGTTCTGCAGCGGCAGCCCGGCGATCATCTCGGTCAGGATCGAGCTCGCCGCCTTGGCGATCATGCAGAGATCGCCCTGAAAGCGCGCCTCGCGGACGCGATCGTCCTCCCCGACCGTGACCTCGATGCGCACGCGGTCGCCGCAGAACGGATTGAGATCCTCATGGCGGATATCCGGCGCGTCCAGCGATCCGTAGTTTCTCGGATGCCGGAAATGCTCCTGGATGACGTCACCGTACGGGTTCATCGACCTGCTCCACGACGATCGTGCGCATGCGCTGCCGGGTGAACGTGAGCATGCCGCCGTGCCCGAGCGCCGTGATTTCTTCGTCGCTGATTCCGCCTTCCGCGAGCACCTTCGGCAGCACGAGGTCGAATGCGGTGATCTGAGTGCCGAGACCGCACGATGGCAAGCCGATGATGGTGATGTCGCGCCACGACGCAAGCCAGAGCAGCGTCCCCGGATGTACGGGCATGCCGCTGCGCTGCATCTTCGCGCCGATCTGCTCGAGCGCGGTGAAGACGGGCTCGAGCGGATCGAGCGCGTTCGATCCCGACACCACGAACAATGTCGCGCCGGAATCCGCGCGGCTCTGCATCGCCAGGCGGATCGATTCCGCGTCGCGCGCGAGCTCGACAACTTCGCGGACGTTGCAGCCGAACCAGCGCAGCTTGTCGTTGACGGATCGCAGCAGACGGTCGTCGCGCATCCACACGATGACGTCGCGCGGCTTGAAAGGTGTGACGTGAATCGGCCCGCGGTCGCGTGCGATCTGCTCGGCCTCTTCAATCCGCTTCGACTCGATCGCCAGCGGCGTGATCTGCGCCTCGGCCGCGACCTGACCGGTTGCGACCACGTGATCGTTGTGCAGCGTGAACACCGCGATGCCGGGAATGCTGTTGAGCCGCTGCAGCGCGGCGACGTCGATCTTCAGCAGTCCGTTGTGCTTCGCCTTGAGCACATGGCGATGACCGGACGGCGAGGCCTGAAGTCCGTCGCGCGAGAGCGCGGTGGCGAGGCGCTGCCCGGCCTCGCGCTGTCCGAGGTCGCCCGGCTCGAGGTCGAGCAGATGGAGCTCGCTCCACGGCGTGTCGAGCAGGATCGGCAGATCGTCCGGCCGAATCGAATGACCTTTCCGGAAGGCGATCTCGTTTCGCGCGCCGCGCACGTCGTGACACAGAACGCG
>DASWBH010000428.1:0-9040 GCA_036390755.1 Thermoanaerobaculia bacterium | reverse complement strand
GCGATCGTCACGTTCTGTGCCTGCAGGCCCTTCGGACCCTTGGTCACTTCGAACTCGACTGCGGCGCCCTCGGCGAGGGTTTTGAAGCCATTGCCCTGGATCGCGGAGAAGTGCACAAAGACATCTTCGCCGGCTTCAGTCGTGATGAATCCGAAGCCTTTCGCTTCGTTGAACCACTTGACCGTTCCATTTGTTTTCACGGTGAATCTCCTTTCTGCTGCTGCCACAGGAGACTCGAACCGTTGGTTCCCCTTCTCTGCCGGCAAACAACTCAGTGGACCATGGAAACAGGGTGCTGGATCGTCGCATTCCTCAGGCGAAAATACGGGTATGCTGATGTCCACATACGCGCAACCGCTGCGTTGGCGAGAGTTAGAACGTCGGCGCGACCCTTGCGAATATCCAGGGTGCCTGCCGAGAACGGCAGGGCAGAAAGTGATGGAGTGATGGCATCGAAAGTCTTTGTCGGTAACCTCGATTTCAATACCTCGCGTGACGAGGTCCAGAACCTGTTCGCGCAGGTTGGCGAGGTCCGCGACGTGTTCCTTCCCACCGATCGCGAGAGCGGACGGCCTCGCGGTTTCGCATTCGTCGAGTTCACCTCAGATGAGGACGCGGCGAAAGCGATCGAGAAGTTCAACGGCTACGAGCTCGGCGGACGGGCCCTTCGCGTCAACGCAGCCGAGGACCGGCCGAAAGGCGGTGCCCCGGGCGGTGGCCGGCCGCGCTCCTTCGGCGCCGGCGGTGGACCGGGCGGTGGCGGCCGGGGCGGCTACAGCGGCGGCGGGGGCGGTGGCGACTTCAGCGGCGGTGGCGGCGGCTACGGTGGCGGTGGCGGCTACGGCGGGGGCGGCGGGTACGGCGGAGCCGGTGGCGCCGGCGGGAAGTCGAAAGGAAGCCGCCGGAACATTCGCGGCAAGAAGCGAAGCCTGTAAATCGTCCTGGCGGCCGGCGCGCGCGGCATCGATGGTGCACGATCGGCCGCCATGAATACCGACACACTCACGGCAGCACGCAGCGGCACGTTTCCGCTGGGCGGAGAACTGTCCGTTCATCGCCTCGGCTTCGGCGCGATGCGTATCACCGGCGACGGCATCTGGGGTCCGCCGAAGGATCGCAGGGAATGTCTGGCCGTTTTGCGGCGCGCGATCGAGCTCGGCGTCAATCTGATCGACACGGCCGAATCGTATGGACCGCATGTCAGCGAGGAGCTGATCGCCGAAGCGCTCCATCCATATCCGAAGGACCTCGTCATCGCGACGAAGGGCGGTCTCGACCGTCCCGGTCCGAACAAGTGGGTGCCGGACGGACGACCGGAACGGCTGCGCGAGGAGCTCGAAGGAAGTCTGCGCCGCCTCCGGCTCGATCGCATCGACGTGTGGCAGTTGCACCGGATCGACTCGAAGGTTCCCGAGGATGAGCAGTTCGGCGCGATCGCGCAGTTCCGCCGTGAAGGAAAGATTCGCTTCGCCGGTCTCTCCGAGGTGAAGGTCGATGAGATCGAGCGCGCGAGGAAATTCTTTCCCGTCGTTTCCGTGCAGAACAAATACAACCTCGCCGATCGTGAGTGGGAGAGCGTGCTCGACTACTGCGAGCGCGAGAACATCGGATTCATCCCATGGTTCCCGCTGCAGGTGGGCAAGCTCGCCAGGGGCGGGAGATCGATCGAGGACGTCGCGCGGCGTCACCATGCGACGCCTGCGCAGGTCGCGCTGGCGTGGCTGCTGAAGCGCTCGCTGGTCATGCTCCCGATTCCGGGCACCTCGAAGGTCAAGCATCTGGAGGAGAATCTCGCGGCGGTGTCCATCGAGCTCTCCGACGAGGAGTTCAACAGCATCGCCTGATTCGCGATGATCGACTTCGTGCTCGAGATCTCCTATCCGTGCAACGCGGAGATCGAGGAAGAGGTGCAGTCGCGCCTCTTCCTGACCGCGAGCACGGGGAGCTCGTCGATCGATGTGGACGGCACGACGGTCGTCACGGCGTATTTCGACTCGGCCGATTCACGCGCGAAGGCGATGCAAGTGCTCGGTGACGTCGACGCGCGCTTTCTTTTCGAGGACCGGGCCAGGGTCGATTGGCTGGAGAAGTATCAGCAGTCGCTCGAGCCGATCTTCATCGGACAGTCGTTCATCGTCGCGCCGGATGCATCGCTGATTGGACGCGACGAAGACAAGCTGCGGATCCTCGTGCCGCAGGAGCAGGCGTTCGGAACCGGTTCGCACGAGACGACGTCGCTCTGCATGGAGATGCTGGAAGCGCTGCCGGTTCGCGGGCGGCGAGGACTCGACATCGGATCCGGCAGCGGCATCCTCGCCATCGCCATGCACCGCCTCGGCGCCTCGAAGGTGCTCGCGTTCGACAACGACGTCGACGCGTACGGGCCGCTCCGCGACAACCGCATGCGCAACCGCGTTCCGGAAAATGCGTTGCCGCTTTTCATCGGCAGCATCGAGTCGCTGCGCGGCGGGAGGTTCGACGTGATCACGATGAACATCGTGCCCGACGTGATCATCGCGATGCTGCCGGATGTGATCGCACGCATGAGCGAACGGGCGTCGGTGATCGTGAGCGGAGTGCTGAACGAGCGGCGAGATGACGTCGTCAAAGCCGTCGGTGCGCTGCATCTCGCCGGCGAACGCAGCAAAGGCGAATGGTGGTGCGGGTGTTTTCAGCGCCGCGCGTCGCGGTAAGCCAAAAAAGCAAGTGGCCGGTCAGAAGACCGGCCACTGCGAACATGAAAGGTAGCGCGCGATCACTTGCGCTTCGAGATCTCCACGTAGTTCCGCTCGCGCTGGCCGATGTAGATCTGCCGCGGACGCGAGATCTTCTGATCGGCATCCCCGAGCAGCTCCTGCCACTGGGCGAGCCAGCCGGACACGCGGGGGATCGCGAACATCACCGTGAACATCTCCATCGGAATGTCGAGCGCCTGGTAAATCAGGCCCGAGTAGAAATCGACGTTCGGATAGAGCTTCCGCTTCACGAAGTAGTCGTCTTCCAGCGCGATGCGCTCGAGCTCGAGAGCGATGTCGAGGTTCGGGTTCTTGCCCGTGACTTCGAAGACGTCGTACGCCGCTTTCTTGATGATTCTGGCGCGCGGATCGTAGTTCTTGTAGACGCGGTGGCCGAAGCCCATCAGGCGCCCTTCGCCCGACTTCACGCGCTGGATGAAGCCCGGAACGTTGCTGATCGAGCCGATCTCGTTGAGCATGTGGATGACGGCCTCGTTCGCGCCGCCGTGCAGCGGACCGTAGAGAGCCGCTGCCGCACCCGCTACGGCCGAGTAGGGATCGGCGTGCGAGCTGCCGATGACGCGCATCGTGCTCGTCGAGCAGTTCTGCTCGTGATCGGCGTGGAGGATGAACAGGATGTCGAGCGCGCGCTCGAGCGCCGGATCCGGCTTGTACTTGTACTCGGTCATCCGGAACATCATGTTCAGGAAGTTGGCGGGGTACGAGAGGTCGTTGTCCGGGTAGGCGTACGGCATCCCGATGTGGTCGCGGTAATTGAACGCAGCGATCGTGATGAGCTTCGCGATGAGGCGGACGATCTGCTTCTTGCGGCAGACCGGATCGAAGATGTTCTTCGCCTCCGGATAGAACGTGCCGAGCGCCGCCACGGTCGAGATGAAGCGGCCCATCGGATGCGCGTTGTAGCGGAACGCGTCCAGAAGAGTCTTGAGATTCTCGTTCAGGATCGTGTGGAACGTGACCTCGTGCTGCCACTCCGCCAGCTGGTCCTTCGTGGGGAGCTCGCCGTTGAGCAGCAGATACGCGACTTCGAGGTACGAGCTCTTCTCGGCGAGCTGTTCGATCGGATAGCCGCGATATTCGAGGATGCCCTTGTCGCCGTCGATGAACGTGATCGCGCTGCGGCAGGCCGCGGTGTTCATGAACGCCGGATCGTAGGTCATCATCCCGAACTCGTCGTCGGTCACCTTGATCTTGCGAAGATCGGTGGCCTTGATCGTGCCGTCCGTGACGGGAACGTCGTAGGAGCGGCCGGTCCGGTTATCCGTGATGGTGAGAGTCTCGGGCACTACGCCACCTCCGCGCGCCTTGGGGCGCGTGTAATCTACTACATCGGGCGGAGGCAAAGTTGCAGTCGGCATAAAGCATCTCCTTCGCTCGCCATATGAACAGTGTGCTCACGCGAATACGGTGATGCGTGTCATGCAGAGCGCGTGACGGGTATCAGAGATCCCCGAGCCGCGCCGACACGATCGACACCGCACAGATCGATGCCGTCTCCGCGCGCAGGCGGCGCGGCCCGAGCCGCTGGAAGACGCAGCCCGATTCGCCCGCCACCGCGATCTCTCGCTCGCTCCATCCGCCCTCGGGTCCGATCAGAATCGTGACCTCGCTCACGTCGCGTGGCGCGACGCCGGGCTCCGCATCACCGTCGAAGATGAGCTTCACGCCGGATCTGCCCGCGAGGTCGTCGAAACTCGCCGGTTCCGCGACGCGCGGCACGATGGCGCGACCGGATTGCTTCACGGCTTCGAGCACGATCTTCTCCCACCGCCCGGCTTTTCCTCGATACCGTTCCGGTCGAAGCTCGATTCGATCCGTGACGAGCGGAACGATCGACGCCACGCCGAGCTCGGTCGCCTTCTGCAGCACGAGCTCGAACTTGTCGAGCTGGATGATCGCGGCCGCGAGGTGAATCCGCAGCGGCGATTCGCGCGAGCCGATCTCGCGATCGATGTCGACGTGGAGCGAGTCGCGCCCAATCGATGTCACGCGCCCGTGCGCGGCCCGCCCGCGGCCGTCGAACACTTCGATCTCTTCTTCCTCCTGCAGGCGCACGACGTGTACGGCGTGATGAAATTCTTCGCCGGTGACATCGATCGACGGAGCAATTGCATCGACGAAGATTCGATGCTTCATGGCGCGATCTCCTGCGCATACTTCAACGTCCAGGCAAGTCCGACGCTGTTGATGAGCCCGATTGAAGTCAGATCGATGTGCAGCACGCGCACGATCCCGAACGGCAGCCCTTCGGAGAAATAGAGGATCGCCGCCCCGCTGCCGAGGAAAAGTGTGCTGCGCGCGCGATCGTTCAAGTAGGGCTTGATCCTTGCTGCAGGGAATTGTGCTTTAGGAGGTGTTTTGATGCGAAGAGCATCTTTGCTGTTTGCCGTTCTTCTTCTCGCCGCCTGCGGTTCTTCCAACCCCCTCGGCGACCTCGGCACGATCTTCGGCAGCCAGGCGCCGACCAATCCGTCGAGCGTGAACGGCGTCGTCACCGGAGTCGATACGAATGCGCAGCGCATCGATCTGAACGTGACTTACGTGAACAACCTGCGTCCGAGCTCGTCGCAGTCGAGCGGTTCCGTCTACTACGATTCGAACACGCGCGTCGTGTACCAGGGCAACAACTACGCGGTGACGGATCTGGAGCGCGGCGATGAGGTGTCGGTCAACGGCGCCAACAACAACGGCCGCTACGTCGCGCAGACGATCACGGTGACGCGCAACGTCAGAGGCTAAAGTCGTCGATCCTCCTTCTCCCCGCGCCGCGGGGAGAAGGTGGGCGAAGGCCGGATGAGGGGCATTACCGCGGGGCCGCGACCGTCACGGGGAACCGCATCCGCCCCGATCGGCGTGTCGATACAGGGCTTGATCTTGCTGAAGCGAATTCTGCTTTAGGAGGTTTGTTCTGCGAAGAGCATCCCGGCTGTTTGCCGTTCTTCTCCTCGCCTCCTGCGGCTCCTCGACTCCCGGCGACAGCGGCTCCGATGTCGGCGTCGAGATCAATCCGTCAGCCGTCACCGGCATCGTCGACGGCGTCGATACCAGCTCGCGGCGCATCGATCTGACCGTGACGTTCGTGAGCAACGTGCGTCTCAATCCCAGCGCGTCGCCTGCCGGCGTATGGTCAACCGGCTCCGTGTACTACGACTCGAACACGCGCGTCGTGTACCAGGGGAACAACTACAACGTGACGGACCTCCAGCGCGGCGACGAGGTCTCGGTGAACGGCTTCAACAACAACGGCCGTTACATCGCGCGGACCATCACGGTGACGGGCAACGTCCGCGACTAGCGGGTCACCGCAACGGTGACCGGGAACCGCATCTGGCCGATCGGCGTGTCGAAATAGGCGTTGCCCTGAATCTGGTAGTTCGCGCGCTGCCCCTGCACGATGTCGACGATCTGGTTGAACAGATTCGGAATCTGCTGGTAGCCGACGCGCGCGCGGAGATGAACATCGTTCGCGCCTCGCGCGGGGATTGTGATGCGATCGCCGCTGAAGCTGTCGATCAGGCGATTGCCGTTGACGATCACGCCGAAATCGAGCCGGGCGAGGTTCAGGCTGACGGAATTGGGATTGTCGACGCCGAGCGTGAAGTCGAAGTCGATCGCGGACGATGACAGCGGAAGCGCGAGCGACACATGGGGCCGCACGTCGCGGATCGAATACGTCGGATTCTGGATGTTGAGCGCGCGCCCGAGCGTGCTGCAGCCGGAGAGGCTCAGCGTGACGATGGCGAGCACGACACAGAGGCCGGCGAGCAGGCTGGCAAGAACGAGGTTGCGTTTCATGGCCGTATGAGCCTGCAAAGCGAATTCCTGCAAATCCGCAGGGGAGCGCGTTGCCGCGGCATGAAAATCGTTCTCGCTGGTGGACACAACTGTCACCGCAAGGAAACCGTGCGGCGGGGACTCGGGACCGGGGACGCGAAGACTCGTGCTATGGTCTGCGCGTTGCAAACTCCCCGAGCGAACCCGGGACGAGGAGAAATGAGTGGGGATAACCGCAATCGTCGCTGCATATAACGAACAAAAGACGATTGGAGACGTACTCCGGGCATTGAAGGGAAGCCCACTCATCGACGAGGTGATCGTCGTCAGTGACGGCTCCACGGACGAGACCGTCGCGATCTCCCGGACGTTCGACGTCCGCACCATCGCCCTTCGCGAGAATCGCGGTAAAGGATTCGCGATGCGCGTCGGCGTCGACTACGCGTCGAACGACCTGCTGTTCTTCGTCGACGGTGACATGCGCAACGTCACCGAGCGTACGATCGAGTCCCTCGTTCTGCCCGTCCTTCGCGACGAATGCGACATGAACATCGGCGTGCGGCATCGCGGACAGACGCTCGACTTTCTGCATTTGAAGATGCAGTGCGGGCCGGTGCTGTCAGGGATCCGCGCGATGAAGCGCGAAGTGTTCGAGCGCGTGCCGCCGCAGTATCAGGAGCGATTCAAGATCGAGGCGGCGTTGAACTGCTTCTGCTCGCGCGCCGGCTATCGCCAGCAGCACACGATCATCTACGACCTGCTCCACGTCACGAAAGAGTCGAAGCGCGGCTGGAACGAAGGGCTGCGCAGCCGGTGGGAGATGTCGCGCGAGGTGTTCCTGTTGCTGTTCGATCTCTACGTCTTCGAAACGTGGAAGTGGACGCCGCAGGAGGACCTGCCTGTGGCTGAGGTCGAGGTGTTCGAAGACTGAACTGTCGTGGACGGTTGTCAACCGACGACCGATTACTGTCCCGGAAACTGTCCGATCATCTTCTGCACGATCCGGTTGAACGATCCCTTCGGCGAGTCGAAACGCAGCGTGGCGCGCACGGTCAACGGCTCGCGGGTCGGTGAGCCGCTGACGTCGCTCGTGAAGAAGACGCGCGCGTTCACGACGGCCTGACCGGTCTGGCCGGGCGGGATCTCGTTGTTGAACGAGCGCTCCTCGCGGCGCAAGACGATCGTCGTTCCGGCGACACCTTCGAGCGTGACGTGCTTGAGCGTGATCGGATCGCTCGCCTTGTTCGTAACCTGGATGCCGTACTGGGCGTCGATCGAGCCGATCCCGCGCGAGTAGTTCAGATCCGAGGGGCCGTAAATCTGCACGATGTCGACGTCGGGCGGGGGGATCGGCGTGTTCTGCGACGACGAGCAGGCGGCGAGAACGATCAATCCGCAAAGCGCGACTTGTCTCATGCGCCGGATTCTACGCCCGGCCGTGGCGAAGGGATTGCTTCCACTGGCGTCGTGGCCCCGCACGACTCGATGGACCGCGTCTCGCCGACTCTCGAACCCGGCCAGCCGGTGCTGATGCATCAGAACTGGCATCACCTGCTGTTCCTGCACTGGGAGGTGCCACCGGCGGAGCTGCAGGCGCTCGTACCCTCGCGGCTCACCGTCGATACGTTCGAAGGAAAGGCGTACGTCGGACTGATTCCGTTCACGGTCACCGGCGCGCGTCCGGTGCTCGCGCCGCCGATTCCGCCTGTCTCGAATTTCCACGAGATCAACGTGCGCACGTACGTGCATCTCAACGGACGCGACCCCGGGGTGTGGTTCTTCAGCCTCGATGCGTCGAGCAGCGTTGCGGTCGCGGCTGCGCGCGCCGCATATCACCTCTCATACTTCCACGCGCAGATGGAGCTCGCCGCGTCATCCGATCCTCTGCCGCGCATCATCTTCCGCTCGCACCGCGACGATTCGCGCGGCGCGATGCCGGCTCACGCGCACATTCGTTATGCGCCGGCCGAGGGTCTGACGACGCGGGCGGGTGTCGGGACGATCGAACATTTTCTCATCGAGCGATACATCCTCTACGCGGAAAATTCGGAGCACTCGCTGTATCGCGCCCGCGTGCACCATCAGCCGTATCCGATCCAGCGCGCCGAGGTGCAGGAGCTTGACGAGACGATGGTCTGGGCCGCAGGCATCAAGCGGTCGGACGCCGTTCCGATGCGGCATTACGCGCGGGAAGTGAACGTCAAGGTCTACCCGCCCCAGAAGTGCTGACGCCGCAATCTCGCCATAATCTTTCCGCGGCGTTGCCAAAACGCGCACCTACACTTCAAGAGTCATGAAGCGCGTCGTCGTCCTCCTCGTCGCACTCCTTCTCAATATTCCGTTCGCCCATGCCGCCAACACGCTGCGAATCGTCAGCGCCGGGCCGGTGGGCGAGGTCGCGTCACTCGCGGAAGCGAACGAGATCCGCGTCGTCTTCTCCGAGCCGATGGTCGTCCTCGGCAGGATCCCGCCAGTCGTCCACGCGCCGTACTTTCACATCCAGCCGCAGG
>DASWBH010000427.1:0-1667 GCA_036390755.1 Thermoanaerobaculia bacterium | reverse complement strand
CGGTCCTCGGTCCTCGGTCCTCGGCTGCCCCCGCTCCCGCCCGGGTGGGTGGGACCGAGGACCGAGGACCGAGGACCGAGGACACAGAGCAGGAGAAGAGCTCATGAACGATGCAGTCATCGTGGCAGCACTTCGCACCGCGGTCGGCAAGGCGCCGCGCGGCACGCTGCGCACCACGCGTCCTGACGACATGGCGGCGGAAGTGATCGCGGCGCTGCTGAAGAAAACGCCGCAGATCGCGCCGGAGTCGATCGACGACGTGATCATCGGCTGCGCGGTACCTGAGGCCGAAAGCGGGACGAACGTTGCGCGCATCGCAGCGCTTCGCGCCGGGCTTCCCGATTCCGTTGCGGCGGTAACGGTCAACCGATTCTGTTCGTCGGGCTCGCAGACGATCGCGATGGCAGCCGAGCGGATCATGGCCGGCATGGCCGAGCAGATCATCGCCGGAGGCACGGAGTCGATGAGCCTCGTGCGCGGCAACGGCCGCTTCCGTCCGAACCCCGAGCTGATCGACCACCGGCCGGGCGTTTACCTGAGCATGGGTCTGACCGCGGAGAACGTCGCGCGCAAGTACAACGTCTCGCGCGAAGACGCCGATACGTTCTCGTATCACAGCCACAAGAAGGCAATCGCGGCGCAGAACGCCGGCAAGTTCGCCGACGACGGCATCGTCCCGCTGAACGTCGAGATCGTTTCGTTGAACGGATCGAGCGAACCGGAGCGTGAGCGCATCGTCTTCGACAAAGACGAAGGACCGCGCGCCGACACCACGCCCGAGGCGCTGGCGAAGCTGAAGCCGGTGTTCCACGCGAAAGGCGTGGTCACGGCAGGCAACTCCAGTCAGACCTCCGACGGCGCAGGCGCTGTCATCGTCATGTCGCGCCGTCGCGCGAAGGAGCTCGGGCTCGAGCCGCTGGCGCGCTTCGTCTCGTTTGCGGTCGGCGGAGTGCCGCCCGAGATCATGGGCATGGGTCCGGTCGTCGCGGTACCGAAGGCGCTGAAGCTCGCCGGGCTGAAACTGGAGGACATCGATCTGATCGAATTGAACGAAGCATTCGGTGCGCAGGCGCTCGCGGTGATGCGCGAGCTCGGCATGAACCAGGACTGCGTGAACGTGAACGGCGGCGCGATCGCGCTCGGCCACCCGCTCGGCGCATCCGGCGCCAAGCTCACCGTGCAGATCCTCGGCGAGATGCGCCGCCGCCGTTCGAAATACGGCATGGTCACGATGTGCGTGGGCGGCGGGCAGGGCGCCGCGACGATCCTCGAGAATCTGCAGCGCTGAGGCCACGAATGGATTTCGAGCTGCCGCCCGATCTCGTCGAGTTGCGCGCCCGAGTCGCCGCGTTCGTCCGCGACGAGGTCATCCCGCTCGAGAAAAAAGGCGGCGGCTTCCCGTCGGCCGACGAATTGAAAGCGCTGCGGCAGAAAGCGCGCGACGCCGGTATCTACGGTCCGCAACTTCCTCGCGAGTATGGCGGGCTCGGACTGGGCACCGTCGCGATGTGCGTCGTCTTCGAGCAGGCCGGCCGCAGCCTCCTCGGTCCGCTCGCGCTTCACTGCTCCGCGCCCGACGAAGGCAACATGCACCTGCTCTCGATCTACGCGACACCCGAGCAGCGCGAGCAGTATCTGCGGCCGCTCGTCGAGGGAAGGATCCGCTC
>DASWBH010000426.1:0-12997 GCA_036390755.1 Thermoanaerobaculia bacterium | reverse complement strand
GGTTCAGTCGTAACAGCTAACCTCGCAACTCTCCCGGACGTCTGTCGTATACGGCAGCAGGCGTCCTTCCCGGGACGAAGGAGAAACGATGTCCAGACTCGGGCGAATCCTCATCATCCTCATCATCGCCGCTGCGGCGAGCGCGGGCGTTTACGCGTGGACGCGGACTGGAAAGAAGGATGCGAACGGCCTCAAAGAGGTCGAGGTGACGACCGGCTCGATCGTCGAGAAGGCCGTCGCGGTCGGCCAGATCCAGCCGCGTCAGAAGTTCCAGGTGAAGTCGAAGATCTCCGGCATCGTGCGCCGCGCGCTCGTCGAAGTCGGCGACACGGTCAAGGCCGGCGATCCGCTGTTCGAGATCGGCGCCGATCCGACGCCGCTCGAGAAGACTGAAGTCGACCGTCAGGTCGATTCCGCCCAGGCCTCGTTCAAGAGAGCGGAGACCGATTATCAGAGGTCGCAGGAGCTGTCGCGATCCGGCGTTCTGCCGAAGTCCGATCTCGATCAGAAGAGGGAAGCGTTCGAGCTCGCGCAGGTCGCGTACATCAAGGCGCAGCAGAATCGCGAGCTCACGAATCGCGGGCGGCTCTCCGCGACCGGCCAGGAATCGATCATCACGGCACCGGCGGCGGGAACCGTCCTCACGCGCTCGGTCAACCCGGGTGATCCGATCGTCCCGCTGACTTCGTACCAGCCCGGCACCGAGATGGCCACGATCGCCGACATGAGCGATCTCATTTTCAAGGGCACGGTCGATGAGATCGACGTAGGCAAGCTCTCCGTGGGCATGCCGGCGCGCATCAAGGTCGGCGCGCTGCCGACCGATGTCGTCACCGGCAAGGTCTCGCGCATCGCGCCGCAGGCGCAGCAGAAGGAAGGCGCAACCCTGTTCGACGTCGAGATCGAGCTCGATCCCTCGAACAAGATCACGTTGCGCGCCGGTTACTCCGCCAACGCCGACGTCATCATCCGTGAGAAGAAAGACGTGCTGACCATTCCGGAGCGCCTCGTCACGTTCGAAGACGGCGGCAAGAAGGCCAGCGTCGAAGTCGCCAGCGGTGTGCCGAAAGCGCAGCCGAAGAAGACAGATATCAAGACCGGCATCTCCGACGGCTTGAACGTCGAAGTCGTGTCCGGACTGAAGAAGGGCGAGCGCATCGTGGAGAGGCCGCCCAAAGAGATCTCGTAGAAACATACACGGTTAACGGTTAACCGTTAACCGTTAACCGTTCGCCATGATCACGCTCAAAGATGTCTTCCGCCAGCTCGTGCGCGATGTGCGCTCGGAGAAGCTGCGCACGTTCCTCACGGTCTTCGGGATCGTGTGGGGCACGGTCGCCATCAGCCTGATGCTGGCGTTCGGCACGGGGTTGAAGAAGCAGCTCGTCAAGAGCACGGCCGGCCTCGGCGATCGCATCGTGATCGGCTGGCCCGGCCTCACCTCGATCCCGTACGAAGGCCTCGGCAAAGGCCGCCGGATCCGCCTGACCGAGGATGATCTCGAGGCGGCGCGAAAGCAGACCGCCGGTCTGAAGGCGATCTCCGGCGAGTACGAGGAGAACTTCAAGGTCACCTACGGCACGAAGACGATGCCGGTCGACTGCTCGGGCGTCACGCCGGCCTTCGGCTCGATGCGCAACCTCATTCCGGAGCGCGGCGGCCGCTTCATCGATGACATCGACAACAGCGAGCAACGCCGCGTCGTCTTCCTCGGCGACAACCTGAAGAAGGACGTCTTCGGTTCGACCGACGCGATCGGCAAGACGCTGCTCATCAACCAGTCGCCGTTCCTCATCGTCGGCGTGCTCGTTCCGAAGGATCAGGACTCCAGCTACAGCGGCCGCGACAAGGACAAGATGTTCATCCCGGCGACGACCTTCCGCGCGCTGCACGGCGACAAGTACATCGGCAACTTCGTCTTCCAGGCCGCGACGCCCGACGCGACCAAGCAGGTCATCGACAGCATCCGCGCCGCTCTCGGCAAACGCCTGCGCTTCGACGCCCAGGACAAGGAAGCGCTGTCCATGTGGGATACCACCGAGCAGTTCAAGTTCTTCGACGTCTTCATGCTCGCGTTCAACGCGTTCCTGGGCGTCATCGGCGTGCTGACGCTCGTCGTCGGCGGCATCGGCGTGTCGAACATCATGAACGTCGTCGTCGAGGAGCGCACGCGCGAGATCGGCATCAAGATGGCTCTCGGAGCGAAGCAGCGCTGGATCCTCGCGCAGTTCCTCATCGAGACGCTGATCGTCACCGCGATCGGCGGCGCGATCGGCTTTGCAATCTCGATCGGCGTCTGCGCCATCTTTCCCAAACAGCTCGTCGAGTACGTCGGCCAGCCGATCGTCTCACCGGTCGTTGCGGCGCTGACCACTGTGGCCCTTGGCGTGGTCGGCTTCGTGGCAGGCTACTTCCCGGCGAGAGATGCCGCGAACCTGGATCCCGTCGTGGCGATGAAACTATGAAGCCCGATCTGCACATCATCTGGACGCTGTTCAGCAGCGCGTCGCGCCTGCAGAAGAAGCGCGCAATGCTCACCATCGCCGCAATCGCGTGGGGCACCGTCGCGATCCTGCTGCTGCTCGCGTTCGGCGAGGGGCTTAAGCGCCAGCTCGACAAGAACCGCCGCTCGACCGCGGAGAACTTCGCTGTGATGTGGCCGAGCGAGACGACGAAAGCGTGGAAAGGCCTGCCGCCCGGCCGCCCGATCCGCCCGCGCATCGACGACCTCGACTTCATACGAGGACGCATGCCGGAGCTGAAGTCGGTCATCGGCGAAGTCGTGTCCTGGCGCACCGCCATCACGTACGGGAAGAAGACCGTCAACGGCCGCGTGATCGGCACGAACATCGAGTTCGGCGATGCCCGCAGACACTACCCGGTCGCGGGCGGCCGCTGGCTCACGGTCGAGGACGAGATCAACCGCCGCCGCGTCATCTTCCTCGGCGACCAGATGGCGAAGGACATCTTCGGAAAAGAAGATCCGGTCGGGAAGACGCTGCTCGTCAACAACGCGCCGTACACGATTGTCGGCGTGATGCAGCACAAGACGCAGATGGGCGTCTACGGCGGCCCTGACGAGAGTCACGCCGTCATCCCGATCTCGACGTTCCGCGCGCAGTTCGGCCGCGACAAGCTGAACAACCTCGACATCGAGACGTACAAGCCGGAGGAGATGAAAGACGAGCTGCGCAAGCTCAACGAGATCCTCGGGCCGAAGTACGGATACGACCCGACTGACGATCGTGCGCTGCAGACGTGGGACATGGTCAAGAGCTCGAAGATCACGAAGAACATCACCCTGGGCATCCAGCTGTTCCTCGGAATCGTCGGCGCGCTCACGCTGCTGATCGGCGGCGTCGGCGTGGCGAACATCATGTATGCGGTCGTCAAGGAGCGCACGCGCGAGATCGGCGTGAAGATGGCTCTCGGCGCAAAGTCGCGCTGGATCATCTTCCCGTTCGTGCTCGAGGGACTGCTCTACACGTTCACCGGCGGCGCGCTCGGCATCATTATCGCGACGCTGCTGGTCGCGCTGACGACGTTCATCCCGATCGATAAGAGCCAGGTCATGGCGTTCCTCGGCCGTCCGACGCTGTCGCCGTCGATCGGCGTGGCGACGTCGATGATTCTCGGCATCATCGGCCTGCTGGCCGGCTATTTCCCCGCGCGGCGCGCCGCAAGGATCGATCCCGCGGCGACGCTGAGGTACGAATAGATGGCAAAAAACAACGGAAACGGGAACGGCAACGGTAATGGCACGATCATCCGGATGTCGGACATCCGGAAGGTGTACGACACAGGCAAAGTGAAGGTCGAAGCGCTGAAAGGCATCGACCTCGAAGTGCACAAAGGCGAGATGCTGGCGATCGTCGGACCTTCCGGCTCGGGCAAGTCGACGCTCATGAACCTCATCGGCTGCCTCGATACGGCGAGCTCCGGGCAGTACGAGCTTGGCGGCGAGAACGTGGCCGGCGTGTCGCGCGATCACCTCGCGGAGATCCGGAACCGCCGCGTCGGATTCGTGTTCCAGAATTTCAATCTGCTGCCGCACATCAGCGCGCTGGAGAACGTCGAGCTGCCGATGCTCTTTGGCGGCATGCCGGTGAAGGCGCGCCGCGAGCGCGCCAAGGAGCTGCTCGAGCGCGTCGGCCTCGGCGACCGCGTCGATCACAAGCCGACGGAGCTCTCAGGCGGTCAGATGCAGCGCGTCGCCATCGCGCGATCGCTGGCGATGGATCCCGACATCGTGCTGGCCGACGAGCCCACAGGAAATCTGGACACGAGCTCCGGCTCGGACATCATGTCGATCTTCACGGACTTGTGGAAGCAGGGCCGGACGCTGGTGATCATCACGCACGACCCCGGTCTGGCAAAGCGCGCATCGCGCGTTGTGGAAGTGCGCGACGGCCGCATTACAGCCGATCACGCGGGCGGTGGCGCGTAAGCACCGCCATCCGTGCCTTCCATCCGGACGAGCTCCAGCCGTACTTTGGTACGTACCTGCCTCGCAGCGCGGACATCGCCCGCCTGATATTTCTTTTAGTTTGGTTCGCGCTTGTGGTCGCGATTGTCGCGCACAGCTTCGGCCTCGGCGCGCTAGCGCTGGCACTCCTGGTCGCAGGAGCGGTGGCTGCCGCGGCCGTCGCAATCTACATGGATGTGAAGTCGCCAAGAGTCATCGGTCCACAACAAATCGCCTTCCAGTCCGCCATTCGTCGATTCGCGTGGTCCCTGCCTCTCTCGCAAGTCTCGCAGTGCGATCTGGTACCGGGTCAGCCATACAACCGTTTGCGTGTGCATTCGGAACACGGCTCGTTTTCGCTTCCTCTCACGGCCGAACTTTGGGCCGCGCTCCGCAATGGGCTATCCGGCAACAAGAGACAGGAGTGAACCACCCTCATCGTTGGAATGAAGACCGTGAACGCGCATGCAACCATTGAGTTTTCGTGAGTCTTCGCTCGTAATCGCGGCCGTCGCAGTCGGTGCCGCTGGATTGCTGGCCGCGGCTTTCTGGCCTGACTCTCGAGTTGCCGCCATCCCCCTCGCGCTCGTTGCATTGCTGATTGCCGCGACTAAGTTGAGTGTGGCCGGACGTCTCTCGACCGGTTTGAAACAGCTCGAGGGGCGGCTCGTCGCCGTACGAGTGTGGGGCGCTGCTCTCCCCGGCGAAACGGACCCGCTCTTCCGTGTGCGATCGGTTCGAGCGTTCGGTGCCGGTCTGCTTTTCCGCCTCGAGCCGGGTTCGGGTGGGAAGGGCACATTGCTCAAGGTCGCGCAGCCGGCATCGCCGCTTCAGACGGAGCGAGGTGTTGAGATCCCGCATGCCGCGTACGTGCAATGGGCGGGCAGAAGACTGCCGCACGTCGACGGCGCTGCGGCACTGACGCTCTCTGCGGCTGAGTGACACTCCTCTGCTACAGTACGCGCCCATGCCGCAAAGCGAAAAAGAACAGTTCCTGCAGACGTACGACCGCGAGCACACCATCACGATGCGGGTCCTCAACGCCTTCCCGAAAGATAAGGGCGACTTCCGGCCGCACGAGCGGTTGAAGACCGCGCGCGAGCTCGCCTGGGTCATCGCACTCGAGCGCTACCTCGGCATGAGAGTCTTCCATGACGAGTTCGCGAAGGGCATGCCCACCGGCAGCACTCCTCCCAAGCCGCCGGAGACATGGGACGCTCTCCTCGCCGGCATCGAGAAGGGCAGCCGAGAGTACCGCGACATGATCTCCGCCGCGCCCGACGCCGATCTGTCGAAGCAGGTGCACTTCCTCACCGCACCGAAAACGATGGGAACGACGCCGCGCATTGACTGGCTCTGGTTTCTGCTCTCCGACGAGATCCATCATCGCGGCCAGTTCTCGCTGTACGTCCGCGCTGTCGGCGCGAAGCTGCCGTCGATCTACGGTCCGACTGCCGACGAACCCTGGTTCTGATGCGCCATGCAGCTTTTCCTCGGCGCGCTTCTGCTCGTCGCGCTGGTGATCGCGTTTCTAGCGATCGTCGCATTCGGCATCGCCGCAATGAAGCGCAGCGCGCGCGATAGCCCCGGATCGGGCGCGCTCGGCAACGCGATGCAGGAGCTGGAGTCGCTGTTCGTCGAGTCGAAAAAGCACGTGATCGAGGCCGAGCACGACGCCCACGCCGACGAAGACGCCTCCGGCGATCCGCCGGAGAAGTAGCATGCGCGCGATGCCGCGCATACCGATCGCGCTCACACTGAGCCTCGCGATTTCATGCGCGACTGCGCACCGGTACGGCCGACTTGCAGTCGCCGATGTGCAGGCCGTCGCGACCGCGCCGCTTCACGCAAGCGCGAAACAATGGACGCGCGCCGGCGTCGCTGCCGGTGCCGTCGCCGCGACGACACTTCTCGATCACAGAGTCCGCGACGCCGTCGCGCGCAATCACTCGCATGCGCTGGACGACTTCACGCGCGTCGTCGAGCCTCTCGGCGGCGGACGCTCGACCGACGTGATGCTCGCGTTCGCGCTGTACGGCGTCATCCGCGACGACCAGCGCGCGAAGTTGACGGCCTTCGATTCGTTCATGAGCAGCGTCATCGCCTCCCAGGCGATCACGCCAATCTTCAAACGAATCGCGAACCGCACGCGCCCAAACGGCGGCACACTCTCATTCCCGTCGAACCACGCGACGGAAGCGTTTGCGCTGGCGACGTCGGTGAGCGAGAACTACCCGGCCGCGCGTTTTGTCGCGTATGGCCTCGCCGGCGCAGTCGGCTTCGCGCGCATCTACCACAATGCCCACTGGATCTCCGACGTCGCCGGCGGTGCAGTCATCGGCAGCGCCGTCGCGCGGAAAGTTGCGCGCACGAATCGGATCGAGTGGAACGTCGTGCCGTCGCGGCGCGGCGCCGCGATCACGATTTCAACACGTGCTTCTGCACTTTTCCGAGCGCCGTCCGCGGGATCGACTCGACCTTCAGGAAGCGCCGCGGCACCTTGAACGACGCGAGCTGCGAGCGGCACACCCTCTCGAGCACGGCTGCGTCGAACTCGCCCACGATGTACGCGACGGGAACTTCGCCGCGAACTTCATCGGCCGCGCCGACGACCGCCGCCTCCCGCACGCCCTCCTGCTCGAGGAGCAGCTCCTCGATCTCGCGGGGATAGATATTGAAGCCGCCGGAGATGATCAGATCGCTCTTGCGTCCGAGGAGCGTGTAGTAGCCGTCGTCCGAGACGGAGGCGATGTCGCCGGTGCGAAAAAACCGATCGCCGGTGAATGCGGCAGCGGTCGCATCCGGACGACGCCAGTAGCCGGCGAACACGTTCGGTCCGCGGATGAGCAGCTCGCCGCCTTCGATGCGCGCGGAGATGCCGGGCAGCGGAAAGCCGACGGTGCCGGGACGCCGCTCGCCGACGTAGGGATTGCTCATGTTCATGAACGTCTCGGTCATGCCGTACCGCTCGAGAATGGCGTGGCCGAACAGCTCGCGGAATTGATCGAACACGTGTGCGGGCAGCGGCGCCGAGCCGGAGACGAACAGCCGCATGTGCACGCCGATCCGCCGCGCGACTTCATGGGGCGTGTCGAGCAACCGCACATATACCGTCGGTACGCCGAAGAACAGCGTCGGCTCGTAGTCGAGGAAGTCGTGAACTGCGGTGCGATGGTCGAAGCGCTCGAGCAGGCGCATCGAGCAGCCGCTGGCGAGCCAGCAGTGCAGGCCGTTGCCGAGCGCGTGAATGTGAAAGAGCGGCAGCGCCAGGAGCAGCCGGTCCTCCGCCGTAATGTGCCAGCTCGTGAGCAGGTTGACCGTGTTCGCGAGGAAGTTGTTATGCGTGAGGACGGCGCCCTTCGACATACCGGTCGTACCTGAGGTGTAGATGATCGCGGCAGGATCGTCGCCGTCGAGCTGCATGAGCGGACGATCATGCCGGTCGTGCTCGAGCGTCCCGACGTTCTTCTCGGTGATCACCTCGCGCGGCTCGGCGTCGCTGGTGATGTGCGCGATCTCGCGCTCGCGATAAAGGATGTTGACCGGCACGAAAATCACGCCGAGCTTCACGCAGGCGAGGTAAATGTCGACGAGCTCGATCCGGTTCGCCAGGTAGACGCAGAGCCGGTCGCCTTTGCTGAATCCGCGGTCGATCAATGCGTGCGCGACGCGGTTGCTGCGCGCTTCGACCTCATCGAACGAGAACGTGCGCCCCTGCCATTCGATCGCGGCGTTGTGGCGTCGCGCGACCAGCGACAGATCGAACAGGTGCAGCAGATTCACGCGCCGATGATAGTGCTAGGCTTCGACGCGTGAGCGATCGTTTCGCCGAGGCGCGGCACGATGTGTGGGTGCACGCGCGCAAGATGTGGGAGGCCGGGCTCGTGGTCGCGTCGGCGGGCAACGTCAGCCGCCGCATCGACGACGCGCACATCGCGATCACGCCGACATCGGTCCCGTACGAGCAGATGACGGCGGAGCAGGTCGCAGTCGTCAACCTCGCGAGCGGCCGCGCGATCGAGTCGTCACACTCCCCTTCCTACGAGCTTCCGATGCACCTCGGCGTCTATCGCGCGCGGCTTGACATCGAGGCCATCGTGCACACGCACGCACCCTTCGTCACCACGCTCTCGATTCTTCGCAGGCCGCTGCCGCCGGTGATGGACGAGATGATGTTGTACTTCGGCGGCACGGTGGAGGTGACAGAGTACGCGGTCAGCGGAACCGATGCGGTCGGCCGGAACGTCGTCCGCGCGCTCGGCGATCGCACGGCGGTGATCCTCGCGAATCACGGGAACGTCTGCGTCGGGCCGACACTCGAGCAGGCACTGCACGTCGCGATCACGATGGAGTCGGTCGCGAGGGTGTACGTGCAGGCGCTGCAGATTGGCGAGCCGGTCGTGTTGCCGAAGGATGCGGTCGACGCGGGACGGAAGTTGTTCGAGCAGCGCAAAGGAGATGCGGAGCTCGGGGTTCGGAGTTCGGAGTTCGCAAACCCCGAACCGCGAACTCCGAAACGCCGTTAAGCTCTTACTCTCGCGTCGATGAACTCGCAGATCCTGCGGCACTGGCTCTCGCCGTCGAGCCCCGCTTGGGCGAGCACTGCGCGGCCCGAGCCCGAGCCCGGATAACGGCCGTGCATGTACGGATGCATCGTCATCCTGCGTCCGAGGTCCGAGCGCACCCAGCGATACATCGTCGGCAGCGTGAACCCGGTGATTCCCATCGCCTCGGTCTGCTTCGACTCCGGGAAGATGTGCGACCGCTCCTGTTCGGATAAGCGATCGAACAGCTCCGCGCTGGCGACGTAGTACGCCTCGACTTCCGCTCCCGCCTGCTCCAGCCGCGGCAGCGCCTCGGTGATGAACGCGTAGGTGACGGCGGATTCCTGCAAGACGATCGTGGCATCGGGAACGCCGCGCGCTCTGCGAAGCCGATAGACGCCGTTCGCCGCTTCCTGCGGCGGCGCGAAGCCGAGGAGCTTGCGATCGAGGACGATTTCGGCCGGCCGGGTGACAAACGGCGCGATCACGGACGGACGCGCTGCGATCGCCGCGGCGAGCAGATACCAGATCTCGTTCGGGTCCCACGGCGTCAGCGTGATCATGGCGTTGTCCGGGAAGTTCTCCTGCAGCAACTGCAGCGGCTGCGGATCGGCGTGCGTCGGTCCGTCTTCGCCGGTCTTGAGTCCGGCGTGACCGCAGACGAGGATCATCGGGCGCGCCGGCGAGCCTTCGCGCTCCTGGCGCGCCTGATTGCCGATCGCGTGAAGCCGCGAGGCGATGTGGCCGAGCGGCGCGACGAATGCGCCGTACGACGCGCCGACTCCGATGTGCTTACCGAATGACGAAATGCCGGACAGCACGCCGCTCATCGCGTCTTCGCAGATCCCGCCGACGGACAGCGTGCGCGAGTCGTCGTTGTTGACCGAGTGGTAGAAGCCGGGCGCGAACTCTTTCGCGCCTTCGGCGATGCTGGTCGATCCCAGCAGATCGGCGGCGGCGATGAAGAATGCGCCGCCGCTGTAGCGATTCAGGTAACCGATCGACTTGCCGAGCTGCGCGCGAAGCGTGGTCTCGGTGCCGGGGACGAGCTCGAGCTCCGGCGGCGCGTTCGTCGTCGTGGCCAGCGCGTACACGTCGTCGATCTGCGGCGCGAGCGGGCGAGGCGCGCGGCGCGTTTCGTTCAGCCTATGTCCTGCGCCGATGATGCGATCGCCGAAGATGCGCGTCATCTCCGGCTGCATTTCCAGCCACCGCCGGACAGCCAGCAGCGCGTCGTAGTAGCAACGCTCCACCATCGCCGAGTTGAGGCCTTTTGCGCAGAGCGAGTCGCTCGCGCAGCGCGGGATCATCTCGCGGATCGCGGGCGGCAGCGGCAGGGCGTCGTAGTACGACGGATAGCAGAGCTTGTGGCCCGCGCCGTGCGACGCCCGTCCTTCGATTCCGTACCGCCAGCCTTTCGTCGTGCGATACACGATCGCGGTCGGCTGCCCGTTCTCGATTGCGAGCGCTTCGCGCTGCGCGGCGAAGATGCGCTGGATGTCTGTGCCGTCGGGAACGGAGATGACGTTCCAGTCGTGCAGGTGGAACAGCTCCATCGGATCCCATTGCACGTAATCGCCGGCGGCGTTGCCTTCGCGCGTGACGTGATCGGAGTCGATCGACGACTGGTTCCAGTCGACGTGAACGATCAGGTTGCGCAGCGATGCCGTGCCTGCGAACGCGAGCGCTTCCGCGACTCGGCCGGGCGTGAGCCCGCCTTCGCCTTCGATTACGTGCACGCGCGGCGCGGACTTGCTGCCGAACCAGTCGGTGAGCGCGAGCGCATATCCGAACGATGACGCGGCGCCGACGCCGGACGCGCCGGTCGACAATTTCACGAACGGAATGGCCGGGGTGGGATGCCCGTCGAGGGCGCGCGCGCCGTGCTCGTCGAAGAGCGGCGTGTCATTCCCCGGATTGCGGCGGAAGCCGAGGAGGTCTTCGAGTCGAAGCTGGTCATAGCTACCCGGAAGGAGGTCGGGCGCGACGATGCGCACGATCTCATTGCGCAGCGCCGACATCGCGTACAGACCGAGTGCCTTGTGGCCGGCGGCGTACGACAGGACGTCGGCGTCGTCGCGGTCGGGACGCGCAAAGTCGTAATCGAGCGCGCCGAACATCAGCGCGGCGACGAAGCGTCCCGATGAGATCGAACCGCCCGGATGTCCGGACAGCGGCGCGTAGTTGTAGAGCATCGCGCAGAGTGTCCGGTAGACCGCGTCGAACTGCTCGAACGCCTGCAGCTCGCCGGCGGTCAGCGGCGTCCCGCTCACTTCACCGATCCACGCCGCGCGTCGCGGCCCGAAGGTGGGGCTCACGAGTGCCTCCCCTCGTCCATGAAGCGGCGGAATCCGGCGCGGTCCTTCGCGGCGGCCGCGAAACGGTTCATCGCTTCTTCGAGATCGTCGGTTCCGGTGGCGATCGAGACGCGCAGGTAGTGCTCGTTCTCGCTTCCGATGACGCCGAACGAACGGCGGTCGAGCGTCGCGACCTGATAGCGGTAGAGCAGGAAGAGCTGGAAGAGCGTCGACGGCGACGTCTGCTTGCGCGTCTCCATCGGGAGCGCGGCGTACGCGTCGAGGACGCCGAGCGAGCGGCACAGGCCGGAGATATTCGGCCAGACGTAGAACGCGCCGCGCGGGGTGGTGCATGTGATGCCGTCGATCTCGTTCAGCGAGCGGACGACGAGATCGCGCCTGCGGCTGAACGCGTCGACCATCTCGGCGATGACCGGCGCGCTCTCCGGCGACTCGAGCGCGACGCGCGCGCCGTGCTGGTTGTACGCCGGCACGCACGAGAAGTAGTTGATGTTCATGTTGCGGAACGCCGCGGCTTCCTGCGAGGTCGGGAGAATCGCCCAGCCCACCCGCCCGCCCGTCCACGCATACGATTTCGAGACGCCGGAGACGATGATCGTGCGCTCGGCCATGCCGCGCAGCGATGCGATCGAGTGATGACGGGCCCCGTCGAAGATGATGTCTTCGTAGACTTCGTCGGAGTAGATCCGCATCTCCGCAGGCGCTTCGTATCGAGCGACCGCGGCGATCTCTTCGAGCTGTTCGCGCGTGGCCACGCCGCCGGTCGGATTTGATGGAAAGTTGAGAAACAGCAGCTTCGTCCTGCGCGTGATCAGCGGCTCGAGGTCGCGTGGCCGGCACGTGAACTCCGTTTCTTCGCGGAGACGCAGTGGCACGGGCACGGCACCGACGAATCGGGTGAACGATTCGTAGATCGGGAAGCCCGGGCTCGGGTAGATCACTTCGTCGCCGGGATCGCAGTAGATCTGCTGCGCGAATCCGATCGGAGGCTTCGCTCCGGGGAAGACCACGACCTGGTCAGGCGAGATCTTCAGGCCGCGCTTCTCGCCGGAGCTCTTCGCGATAGCAATGCGCAGCGGCTCGATGCCCTGCGGATCGACGTAGTGCGTCTGATCGAGATCGATCTGGCGTTTGACTTCCGCGGCGATGTGCGGCGCGAGTGCGAAGTCAGGCTCGCCGAGGTTGCACTTGATGACGCGACGGCCGCTCTGCTCGACCTCGCGGATTCGCGGCCCGATCTTGAACGCGTTCTCCGTTCCGAGCGCGTCCATACGACGAGCGAACGGCGGCGCGGTGAGCGCCTCCTGCACCGGCATGATTCACCTCCGAGACGTCGCGATTGTCCGCGGCACTCGAGAGTGGGGCGATGCCACGTCTCACACGGGCATGTGATGGTCGCGGCGCAGGAGCGTCGAAATGTCGCCTCTACTCGGTTTTATCGGACTTCGCAGCAGGCTCCTGCTTCTTGTCCGGATTGATGCTGTCCTTGAATCCCCGGATCGCTTCACCGAGGCCGCGGCCGAGCTCCGGCAGTGCCTGCAGCGCGATTCCAGCGCCTTACGACTGCCCTTTCGTCGTCCCGTATCCCGCGTTCTCCCACGCGTGCAGGCCGCCCTTGAGCGCTGCGACGTACGTGATTCCGGCGTGCTGAAGGATGAGCGCCGCACCGG
>DASWBH010000425.1:0-4064 GCA_036390755.1 Thermoanaerobaculia bacterium | reverse complement strand
TTTTCCCACTGCGCGACGACGACGGTGGCGAGGCAGTTGCCGACGACGTTCACCGCCGTGCGGGCCATGTCCATCAGCTCGTCGACGCCGAGGATCACGATGACGCCTTCAGCCGGCAAGTTGAACGAGGCCAGCGTGCCGAGAAGGATGACGAGCGAGGCGCGCGGAACGCCGGCGACGCCTTTCGATGTCAGCATCAGCGTGAGCAGCATGACGATCTGCTGCGTCCATGTGAGGTGCACTCCGGCAGCCTGGGCCACGAAGATCGACGCGAGCGAGAGGTAGAGCGCCGTGCCGTCCATATTGAAGCTGTAGCCGGTCGGCAGCACGAACCCGACGATCCGGCGCGGCACGCCGAGGCGCTCCATGTTCTCCATGGCCTTGGGCAGCGCGGACTCGGACGACGTCGTCGCGAATGCGATCGTCGCCGGCGTCTTCACCGCGCGGAAGAAATCGCGCAGCGGAACGCGGAAGAGGAGCGCCACCGGCAGCAGTACACCGAGGATGAAGACGACCAGCGCGCCGTAAAGCGTGCCGACGAGCGTGCCCAGATTCTTGAGCACACCCAGTCCGGAGTGCCCGACGGTGTTGGCCATCGCCGCGCCGACGCCGATCGGCGCGAACTTCATCACGAATTCGGTGAAGCGGAACATGATGTCCGCCAGCGACTCGCACCACGCGATCATCGGCTTCGCCTTCTCGCCAATCGACGTCACCGCCAGCGCGAAGATCACCGTGAACACGACGATCTGCAGCACGTCGCCTTCCGCCATCGCCTTGAGGATCGACGGCGGCGATAGGTGCGTGATGATGTCGCCGAGACTCTGCGGCTTCGCCAGAGCGTCGGCGGCGGTGAGTCCCTTCGCGTTCGCGTCGGCTGCCGCAGCTGCTTTCGCCGCGGCGGTGACCGTGTCGCCGCGCTTCACCGCGTCATTCGCTTCGGCCGCGAGTTTGGACGCCCGCGCGCTGAGGACGCCCTTGTCCTCCGACTTGTGCGCACCGGCGAGTGAGACGCCTACGCCGGGCTTCGTCAGGTTCACCGCGGCGAGGCCGATGAACAGCGCGAACGTGGTGACGATCTCGAAGTAGACGAGCGCCTTCAGTCCGATGCGGCCGACCTGACGAATGTCTCCGGTCCCCGCAATTCCGATCACGAGAGTCGAGAAGATCAGCGGCGCGATGACGGACTTGATCAGGTTCAGGAACAGCAGCGACAACGGCCGCACCGCAATTCCCCAATCCGGCTTCAAGTATCCGAGGAGGATACCGGCGATGAGACCGATGAAGATCTTCGTGGTGAGCGAGATTTTCGGGAGCGCCATGCGCGCCGAAGTTTACCAGCGCAGGAGCTATCGCCAGATGCCCGTGACCGGCGTTGCGTCGCGGTCGTGCTGTCCCAGAGTCCCCGTCGCAAAAATCGCTTCGATCGTTCGCAGCAGGTTGTAGTGATCGTAGGAAACAGCCGATGCCACACCCGGCTTCACTGAAGGTCCGGTCATGACGGTGAGGACGTCGTTGTGCAGCTGCGACCGGCTCTCGTCCCACGTCACGATGAACAGCATGTCGGACACAAAACGCTGATCTTTCAAAAGCGGCCCGAAGCGCTGCTCGAGCCATGCATCGGCAGCCGCGGCGCTGGAGTCGTGTCCGTTGTGCTGATTGTCTGGTGAGTAGAAGGAGAAGTTCGGCAGAGCACCGGTGACGATGTCGGCGTCGAGGACGTTCGCGTTCACGATGTGCGTGCGGCAGCGATCGGGATCGCGCTGCACGTCGAGGAACTCGATGAACGGCTCGTGCCGGCGGACGTACTGCCCCTGCTCGATCGTTCCGTTCGTGTCGCCGAGGAAGCAGTCGACGGGGTAGTTCTCGGCGTAAGCCTTCCAGGTGAGGCCCTTCTGTTCGAGCAGGTCGCCGATATGCGGCACATCGAGCGTGACCGAAACGTCGCCGTTGACTCCGTCCGTGCTGCCGGCGGTCATGGCGATGTAGTTCGGTTGCGACGGATGTGCGACGCCGCGGTAGTTGGTCAGGACCGCACCCGCAGCCGCGAGGCGCTGCATGAACGGCAGGCTGACAGCGACGTCGCGATCGGTGTTTTCGAGCACGACGAGGAAGACGTGACTGACGCGCGGCACAACGGCGGGGCGCGCGACCGCACGCCGGCGCACCGTCTGCGCGTCGAGGAGCAGCGGGAACGCCAGGATGAGAAGGTCGATTCTGCGGAACGGGAGCATTCTTACAACATCAATGCCGCGCCTGCGCTCACTCCGGCAGGCTCGGCCAGACCTTTGCTTACGCAAGCCATGTCGTGCAAAAACGTCAGGCGCTTTGGTTTGCCGTTCCTCTCCTGCTGCTGATCGTCACCTTCTTCACCCTCTTTGCCTGCTGCTGTCCGGGCGCCCGGCCGCGCGCCACGTCGAGCGTTCCCGAAAACGCCAGTCCGCCGATCGGGACCGCGAACCTGGCTGTGCCGACCGAAGCCGTTCCGGCGCGGCATACCGAGACGCAGATGCGGAACGTGAAGTTCCACATCGATCGCACGGCCGCGCTGCACATCCACGACCTGCGCGGACAGATGTTCGACAAGGAGGAAGGAAAGCCGCTGAACTTCGACAACCCGCGGTCGTTCATCGTACGGATGTTCAACGGTCATGTTGGAGTCGACGGCCAGACGCTCACCGACCTCATGAACCGCTACGTGTTCAATTATCCTGGCGCGCCGCTGAAGAACCTCGTGGTCAGCTTCGAGGACGGTCATCTCGTGCAGGAAGGCTTCATGCACAAGATCATCGACATCCCGTTCCGCATGATTGCCGAGGTGTCGGCCACGCCTGATGGGTGGATCCGCATTCATCCGGTCAAGATCGAGATCTGCAATCTGAACGGCGAAGCGCTCATGAAGGCGTTCGGCATCTCGCTGGAAAAGGTGATGACGAAGTTGCCGGCGGGAGTTCGCGTCAAGAAGAACGACGTCGAGATCGAGCCGCTGGCCATTCTTCCTCCGCCGAAAATCGAGGGCCGTCTGGCCAGCGTGACCGTCGAAGGCAATGAGCTCATGCAGGTCTTCGATGACGGCAGCCATCCTGCGCCGCTGCAGCCGCCCGAACCGGACGTCAAGAACTACATGTACTTCCGGAACGGGACGCTGCGGATGGGAAAGCTGTTCATGGTCACGGCCGACATGCAGGTGATCGATACGGATCCGAGCGATCCATTCGATTTCTTCATCGAGGAGTACAACGCGCAGCTCGTCGCCGGTTCGACGCGGAATCGCCCCGACTACGGCCTCACCGTTTACATGCGCGACTACGAGGACCTCGGCAAACCGCCGCGTCCGGGCGAGCGGCTGGCGCCGTAGGATCACCACCCCTTGTGACGCGCCACAACTGAGCGTGTTGTCGCATCAGCGATCGGTCCTTTTGTCCCTTTCAACGATCTATACCGTCGGGTAGATATCGCTTCGCTCCGGCCTGGTCAGCCGGGAGAAAGGGACAAATGAAAATACTCAAACTGAGTTTTGCGGCCATCATTCTGATTGCGGTCGCATTCCCCCTGGGAGCAAGCACGCTCGTGAAGCAGAGCGCCATCCCGGGAGATTGCATCCCGAAGTTCACGGTTCCGCTGCCGGTGTTCGGGCCGGCCGGAACGACACCGCGCGTGAATACGTTCGCGCACCCGAACATCACCGTGAAGATGAAGGAGGTCGATCAGGCCGTCCTGCCTCAGGGCGTGAAGGACACCTGCAAAGGCAAAGTCATCTTCGGTCCCACACGCGTATGGGCGTACGAGATCTCCGACTCGAAGACGAACGAGATTCTCGGCGCCGCGCGGTGGCCGGCCGTGACCGTCGAGGCCACGCGGTTCGCGCAGACGACGGTGACGTACAAGAACGAGCTTCCCGCGTTCAATCCGTCGAACTCGAGTCTGCGTTCAGGCCCGTTCCTCTTCGGATTGGTGCAGGGTCTTCTGACCATCGATCAGACGCTGCACTGGGCCGATCCGCTCGGCCTGATGTGCACGAGTCCGCTGCAGGTCGGCTGCAGCCAGCCGTTTGTCGGCGCACC
>DASWBH010000424.1:0-2978 GCA_036390755.1 Thermoanaerobaculia bacterium | reverse complement strand
CTGAAGAAGCGCGGATGGCAAGTCCGTTTCGTCGATCCGCACGTCGAGATCGATCACGCGCGAAGCCTCGGCGCCGCGGATGAGAAAGCGCAGGAGCTCGCGGGCGATCTGGTGATCATCGCGACGTCTGTGGATGTCGCGATGGACCTCGAGCCGAAGGGGAAAGTCGCGACGACGACGTGCAGCGTGATGGCGCCGTTCGTCCGCGACGGATTCGTCGCCGGACATCCGTTCGCGGGATCGGAGAAGAACGGCCTCAACAACGCGCGCGCCGATCTGTTCAACGGTCACCCGTGGTTCGTGAACCGGCACGACGACAGCGTGTGCGCCATGATCGAGGCCGTCGGAGCCCGCGAGGTGGTGGTCGAGCCGCGCGAACACGATCAGGCCATGGCCTTGACGAGCCATCTACCGCAAATGATCTCGACCGCGCTCGCATCGCTCGTCGAACAGAAGCACGTCAATCCGGTGTTCATCGGCAGCGGATTGCGCACGCTGCTCCGGCTCGCGGCGAGCTCCTATGAAGTGTGGGGCTCGGTGCTCGACGCGAACGCCCGCAACATCGGCCAGGCCGAGCGCGAGCTTCTGCGCGTCATGAACCAGATGACGAGCGAGGACTTCAATCGCGCGCGCCGGTTCATGGCCAAGTACAACGAGCCGCACTGAGGCGCGTTACTCAGAATGACTCAAGGCAGCGTCCTTCGAACGGCCGGCACGATGATGCGCAGCTCGTCCATCAGCTCGACGAACTGCTCGGGATAGAGCGACTGCGGGCCATCGCACAGCGCCTTGTCCGGCTCGACGTGCACCTCGATCAACACTCCGTCCGCACCCGCGGCGACCGCAGCGCGCGCCATCGGCATGACCTTGTCGCGCCGCCCGGTGGCATGCGACGGATCGACGATGATCGGCAGGTGCGAGAGCTTCTGCACGACGGGGATCGCCGCGAGGTCGAGCGTGTTGCGCAGGTAGGTGTCGAACGTGCGGATGCCGCGCTCGCAGAGAATGATCTGATAGTTGCCGCCGGACATGATGTATTCAGACGCGAGCAGCCACTCCTGCACCGTCGCTGACATGCCCCGCTTGAGCAGCACCGGCTTGCGGATCTGGCCCACGGCGGAGAGCAGATTGAAGTTCTGCATGTTCCGCGCGCCGATCTGCAGGATGTCGACGTACTCGATCATCTTCTCGATCTGGCTGATCTCCATGACTTCCGAGACGGTCGCCATACCGAACTCCTTGCCGGCGGCCTGGAGCAGCTTCAGGCCTTCGACGCCCATGCCCTGAAATGCGTACGGCGAAGTGCGGGGCTTGTACGCGCCGCCGCGCAGCACCTTCGCTCCGGCGCGCGCGACCGCTTCGGCCGTCGCAAAGAGCTGCTTCTCGTTCTCGATCGTGCACGGCCCGGCCATCACCACGACGTCCCTGCCGCCGACGCTGCAGCCGTTCACTTTCACGACCGTGTTCTCGCGCCGGAAGTGGCGCGACGACAACTTGTAGGGCTCGCTGACGCGGACGGCCTCCTGCACGCCGTCCATGACTTCGAACTCGCGCGGATCGATCGATGCGACGTCGCCGACGACGCCGAGCACAGTCTGATCGGCGCCCGTCGAGCGATGGACGTCGAACCCGCGTTTGATCAACTCCGCCACGACCGCCTCGATCTTCGACTCCTCGGTGTGCCTCTCCATCACGATGACCATTGCCTGCCTGCCTCCCTGCCAGCTCTCAGCTGTCAGCTGTCAGCTCTCAGCGCGCACAGACCCTGAGAGCTGAGAGCTGGGAGCTGAGAGCTCTATTTCTCCCTCGCGGACACCCTCTCCACCGCCCGCGCCTCATCGATGATTCGCTCGAAGAGACGTCGCATCGCCCCCGGCTCGAGCGGCCCCTCCGACCACTGCTCGACGTTCGCGAGGACCTGCTTCTCGCGCCCCGGTGAGTAGACCGGCAGGTCGAGCACACCTTTGATACGGCCGATCTCGATCGCGTACTTCGTGCGCTGGTTCAGCAGGCGGACGAGGACTTCGTCGACGCGATCGATGGCTTCGCGCAATCGCGCCAGCTCGCGCGGCGCTGCGTCAGCGGATACGGCAAAGCGGCTTTCGCTCATAAACAAAAAACCCCTTCCCGGTTTCGAGAAGAGGTCGAAGTTGCGTCAGCCGCGTTCGCGCCCCTCCTCGTGAGACCGGGGCGCGTTCGATGTGGTCGTCCCCGGGCTACGTGAAGTAGCTGTAATAAAACCGGAATGCGTACGACCGCGTCATCGGGAATGGAGAATATCACAGCGCGTTCTCGGATTTCGTGATCGCAGCGCTCTTCCTTCTCGCCAACATCACGTTCGTCACTCCGCAGGCCGGAGGACAGGCGGTGGGACCGCAGTGGATCGAAGTCACCACCGACGCGAAGAACGTCGACCGCGTCGAATTCTCGGTCGATCGCGTCCTCGCCGGCGTCGCGCGCAAACCGCCGTACCGGATCGCGCACGACTTCGGCACTTCGCTCGCGTCGCACGACATCACGGCAAAGGTGTTCTCGAACCGATTCCGCGCGAGCGAATCGGCGACCATCACGACGGCTGCGCTGACGGCGGGCGAGTCGATGAACGTCGATCTCGTGGAGGTACCGCTGCGCATCCGCTCATCGCGTGTCGTGCGGGCCGAGGATCTGCGAGTGCGGGAGAACAATGTCGAGCAGACGATTCGCGACATTCACCCGGGCCGCGGTCCGGCGCATTTCGCGTTCGTCGTCGATCGATCGGCCAGCATGGGCGGCGGGAAGCTCGAGGCGTCGCTGCGCGCGATCGACGATGCGGTGAAGCTGCTGCGGCCGGATGACTCGGCTTCGCTGATCCTGTTCAACCACAACGTGTCGAAGCCGGTCATGCTGCCCTCACCCAACGACCCGCAAATTGTGCCATCGGGAGGGACCGCGCTCCGCGATGCCGTGGCGTCGGTGTCGACGGCCGAGCGCACGTACGT
>DASWBH010000423.1:0-12238 GCA_036390755.1 Thermoanaerobaculia bacterium | reverse complement strand
TTCAGCTCGTCAAGGCCCGGCTGGGCGACTACGGAGCGAGCCGCCGCGCCGCAGAGGCGATAATGAGCGTGGCACGCGGATGAACGTACTCGGCCGGCTCTATCGATATCTGCGGCGGTACAAGACCTGGGCGCTCATCGCGTTCGGCTCGATGATCATCTTCGCGGCGACGCAGACGATGCTCATGGCGCTGATCCAGCCGCTCTTCGACGAGGTGCTGACTCCGCCGTCCCAGCAGGTCGTCGCGAAGCACGACACGTCGGCGAAGCAGCGGGTGATGGACGCGGTGCTGCACCGCGATCAGCCGGAGGGGCAGCGCGGCTGGCTCATCAACTCGGTCGATCGCGCCACGCGCGGCGTCAGCGACTGGTGGAACGCCTCGCCGGGCGAGAAGTGGAAGAAAGTCCTCACGGCGCTGCTGCTGGTCTTTGTGATCCGCGCGTTTACGTCGTTCTTCTCGGAGTACGCGTTCCAGAAAGTCGGGCTCTCCACCGTCCGCGATCTTCGCAACGAGCTGTACGAGCGGATCATCCGGCAGAGCCACAGGTTCTTCTCGGAACGCTCGACGGGCGAAATGGTCAGCCGCGTTGTATCCGATGCGGATGCAATCCAGGCGGCCGTCTCGACGCGCATGGGCGACCTCTTCCAGGAGTCGATCACGCTCTTCGGTCTCATCCTGTACGTTTTCGTCTCGAATACGGAGCTGGCGCTGATCAGCATGGTCGTCGCGCCGTTCATCATCTGGCCGGTCATCCACTTCGGCCAGCGGCTGCGCGGAACGACGCACCGATCGCAGGAGCGCATGGCCGACATCGCCACGCTGCTCGAAGAGACGATTCGCGGCGTCCGCATCGTGAAGGCGTTCACGATGGAGCCATTCGAGATCGGCCGTTTCCGCGAGGCCACGCGCCGGCACCTGAAATCGAACCTGAAGGCGCAGCGCATCCAGGCAACGACCTCGCCGGTGATGGAGCTGCTGGCCGGTTTGATGATGCTGCTGTTGTTTCTCTACGCGCACCAGCGGATCGCCGCGGGCACGCTGACGGTCGGGCAATTCGTCAGCTTCCTCGCAGCGCTCGCGGCGATGTACGCGCCGATCAAGAAGCTGAACAAGGTGAACCTGTCCGTGAACACGGCCTTGTCGGCGGCGGAGCGCGTGTTCCGCATGCTCGACGTCGACAACGAGGTGAAAGAGCGGCCCGGCGCAATCGCGCTCGCAAGCGTCGGCCGCGGGATTCGATACGAGAACGTCACCTTCGCGTACCGCGACGAGCCCGTGCTCCGCAACATCGATCTCTCGGTCGCGCCCGGCGAGATCGTCGCGCTCGTCGGCAGCAGCGGCGCCGGTAAGTCGACGCTCGTCAATCTCCTGCCGCGCTTCTATGACGTGGCCGAAGGCCGCATCACCGTCGACGGAAAGGACGTCCGCGACGTGACGCTCAACTCGCTGCGCGGACTGATGGGATTCGTGACGCAGGAGGTCATCCTCTTCAACGACACGGTCCGGAACAACATCGCGTACGGCCGCGGCGACGCCGAGGAGCGGCGCGTAATCGACGCTGCGAAAGCGGCGAATGCGCACGACTTCATCTCCACTCTGCCGAACGGTTACGACACACTCATCGGCGAAGCCGGCGTGCTTCTCTCGGGTGGTCAGCGGCAGCGGCTCGCCATCGCGCGCGCCCTGTTCAAGGACCCGCCGATTCTGATCCTCGACGAAGCCACCTCGGCGCTCGACACCGAGTCGGAGCGGCTGGTGCAGCAGGCGCTCAACAACTTGATGCGCGGCCGCACCACGCTCGTCATCGCGCACCGGCTCTCGACGATCCGCAGCGCACACAAAATCGTCGTACTCGACAAGGGCGAGATCGCCGAATCGGGCCCCCACGAAGAGCTGCTCGCGTATCGCGGGATCTATCGCAAGCTCTATGACATGCAGTTCGCGACGGAAGAGCAGGTGCCCGCGTGAGAAGAATGCTGCCGCTGGCGGCGGCCATTTTCATCCGCGTGGTCCATGCGACGCTGCGGGTGCGGCATGTCGATGCAGAGAACCTGACGAAGCTGCCGCAATACATCCTCTCGTTCTGGCACGCCCATCTGCTGATGATGCTGCACTGCCGGTTCCGCCGGCCGATCACGGTCATGAGCTCCCGGTCGCGCGACGGTGACATCAGCGCCGGCGTGTTCCGTTATTACGCAGTCCATTGCATACGGGGCTCTTCCTCGAGCGGAGCGGCGGCGGCGCTGCGTGGCCTGATCCGCGCGGCGCGGCAGGGCAGCAACATCGTCTTCACGCCGGATGGCCCGACGGGACCGGCGCGAGTCGCGAAGGAAGGAATTGTCCTCGCGGCGCAGGCGACGGCGTTACCGATCGTGCCCATCGCCTTCGCCGCGAAAAAAAAAAGCTGCTGTCGTCGTGGGATCGCATGGTCGTCCCGCTTCCGTTCACGCGTGCGATCTTCGTCTACGGCGAGCCGTTCCAGATCCCGCGCGACGGCGATGTCGAGGAGTGGCGCGTCCGGGTGGAGCAGTCGATGAACGACCTGGCCGATCGCGCCGAGCGAGACTTCGAATCGCTGTGGCGGGAGGGTGAGCGCTGATCACCTCGATGACCGGCTTCGGCCGGGCCGCCGGAGCGATCTCGCCGCGCTTCTTCGTCGCCGTGACGGTGAAAAGCGTTAATCATCGCTTTCTCGAGACATCCGTCAGATTGCCGGAGTACCTCTGGGAATTGGAGCCGATGCTCCGGCAGCTGGCGACTGACACATTCACGCGCGGCAAGGTCGACATCTCCGTTCGCGTGCAGCGGACGCAACAGCCCGAGTACGTCGTCCGCATCAACCAGCAGATCGCCAACAATGTCATCCCTCAACTCCGCACGATCGCCGACGAACTGGGCCTCGGCCACGCGTTCACGGCCAGCGATCTCCTCCGCGTTCCCGATCTACTGCAGGTGGAACCTGTGGACAGCGAGGTGCAGGACGAGGAACGTGACGGTCTGGCCGCGCTGACCCGCGAAGCGTTCGAGCAGATGTCGGCCATGCGCCGGAAGGAAGGGGAGTCGCTCCAGACCGACATCACGGCGCGGCTGGCGACGATCCGGAAGCTGCAGGACCGGCTGGCTTCGCATCGCGAAGAGATCCGCAGCGAGCTGCTGGCCTCATATCAGCAGCGTGTTCAGGAGATTGCGGCGCAGGCCGGGGTGGACGTCGCGCAGGACAGGATCGCGCAGGAAGTCGTCGTCATGGTCGAAAAGGGCGATATCGCCGAGGAGCTGACGAGGCTGAGTCATCACGTGGAGCAGACCGAGAAGGCGATCGTCGGACGCGAGGCAGCCGGCAAGAAGCTCGACTTCCTCTCACAGGAGATGTTGCGTGAAATCAACACGATGGGCTCGAAGTCGCGCGTGGCAGCGATCCGGAGCCTGGTCGTAGAATTGAAGACCGAAGTCGAGCGCATCCGCGAGCAGGTACAGAATGTCGAGTAACTTCCACTCCGACGGGACCTTGTTCATCGTGTCCGGCCCGTCCGGCGCAGGGAAGACGACGCTCATCAACGAGGTCCGGCGGCAGCTGGAGCCAATCGGGATCACGCTCTATTTTTCGGTGTCGCATACGACGCGGCAGCCGAGGGCTGGCGAGTTCGACGGTAAGAACTACTATTTCGTTTCCGATGAGAAATTTAGCTCGATGGTGGAGCGCGGGGAATTTCTCGAATCAGCTCTCGTTCATGAACACCGGTACGGGACCTCACGCGGCGAGGTCGTCGAACGTTTGAAAAGCGGCTGCGACGTCATCCTCGACATCGATTACCAGGGAGCGAGGCAGATCGCGGACGATCGCGAGCTGAAAGAGCGGAAGCTGAACGTCTTCATCTTTCCGCCTTCGTTCGAGGCGCTCGAGCAGAGGCTCCGGGATCGCGGGCTCAACACCGACGACGAGATCGAGACCAGGCTTCGGAAAGCGATCGACGAGATCGACGCCGGCAAAGAGTTCTACGAGTACATCATCATCAACGACAACCTGAGCGTCGCGACCGAGTGTCTGAAGGCCGCGATCATCTCGAAAAAACTACAGACGAAAACGGCGCTCGAATCCATCGCCCGGATGGCCGAACGCTTCAAGGAGGAACGCGATGGAAGGTTTGCCCGAAGGAATTGACAGCAAGTTCCGCTATGTGCTGCTCGTCTCGAAGCGCGCGGAACAGCTGATCCAGGGAGCGCAGCCGAAGCTGAGGACCAAACACGCGAAGCCGACGCGCATCGCGATGGAAGAGATCGAGAAGAACCAGATCAAGTGGCAGATGACTGCACCGGTCGAAGAAGAAACAGCGTTGACTGAGTAGTTCCGTTAACCGATAACTGTTAACAGTGCGAATCGTCCTCGGCGTCACCGGCGGGATCGCGGCGTACAAAGCGCCGGAGCTGGTGCGCCGCCTTCAGGACGCCGGCGCCGAAGTCCGCGTGATCCTCACGCCGAACGGCGCCCGGTTCGTCTCTCCGCTCTCGCTCTCCGTCGTCTCGAAGCACCGCGTCGTCGGCCATCAGTGGGGCGACGCCGACGCCGGCTCTGTCGATCACATCGAGACCGCGCGCTGGGCCGAGCTGCTGCTGATCGCGCCGGCGACCGCAAACATCATCGCCAAGATGGCCGTCGGCATCGCCGACGACGCGCTCTCCACCTACGCGCTCGCGCACCGGACGCACGTCATGGTCGCGCCGGCGATGAACACGTCGATGCTCGAGCATCCGACCGTGATTCAGAACCTCGCTACGCTGCACGGGCGGGGCGTCGAGATCATCGATGCGGAGACCGGATACCTTGCCGAAGGCGAAGAGGGCGCCGGCCGGCTCGCCGACGTGCCGGTGATCGTCGAGCGCGTCAAACACCACTTCGCCTCGCAGGACCTCGGCGGGCGGCGCGTGCTCGTCACCGCCGGACCCACCCGCGAGCCGATCGATCCCGTGCGTTACATCTCGAACCGTTCGTCGGGAAAGATGGGCTACGCGATTGCGGAGGCGGCGAAGAGGCGCGGGGCAACCGTGACGCTCGTGTCCGGGCCGACTTCCCTGCCGCTGCCGGCGGGAGTCGAGGTCGAGCGGATCACCACCGCCGCCGAAATGTACGAAGCGGTGATGCAGCGCGCCGCGCAGCATCAGATCGTGATCAAAGCAGCCGCCGTGGCCGACTTCGCGCCGGAATCGCCGGCGAGCGAGAAGATCAAGAAGACGGACCGCGACTCGCTCACACTCACTCTGCGCAAGAATCCCGACATCCTCAGCTCCCTCGCGACGGTGACGCCGCGGCCGTTCGTGGTCGCGTTTGCCGCGGAGACGAGCGCGCTGGAGGCGAACGCGCGCGCGAAGCTCGAGCGGAAGAACGCCGACCTGATCGTCGCGAACGACGTCGCCGACATGTCCATCGGCTTCGACTCCGATCAGAACGAAGTGCTCGTCATCGCCCGCGACGGAACGACGACGCGTCTCGACAAAGCGCCGAAGTCCGTGATCGCCAATCAGATTCTCGATCTCGTTGTGGAGCGGATGAATGGAAGAAAGCCTCAGGCGTGAGCTGATCCTGTTGCGGGACCTGGGGTTCACGCATCTGGAGATTCGGGAGTCGGAGTTCGGGGTTCGGAGTTCGGAGTTCGCGAACCCCGAACTCCGAACTCCGAACTCCGATCTCGACCAACTTGCTCGGGAGGCGCACGACTGCACGAAATGCCGTCTGTCGAAAACGCGCACGCAAGTCGTCTTCGGAACCGGCAACCCGAACGCGGACCTGATGTTCATCGGCGAGGCGCCGGGACGCGACGAGGATCTGCAGGGAAAGCCGTTCGTCGGGCGTGCAGGGCAGCTTCTGACCGACATCGTCAAGGCGATGAAGCTGTCGCGCGACGACGTCTACATCGCGAACGTGATCAAGTGCCGGCCGCCCGAGAACCGCAATCCCGAGCCGGACGAGCTCGACGAGTGCCGCCCGTACATCCGCCGGCAGGTCGAGCTCATTCAGCCGAAAGTCATCGTCACCCTCGGCAAATTCGCGCTGCAGAGCCTCACCGGAAAAGCGCACGCCGTCTCCGCCGCACGCGGTCAATGGACCGAATACGAAGGCATCAAAGTGATGCCGACGTATCACCCCGCGTACCTTCTGCGCACGCCGTCTGCAAAGAAGGATGTCTGGAACGACATGAAAAAAGTGATGGCGGAGCTCGGGATCAGCGCGTAAGCGAGGACGAGCAACAGCATCACGCCGCTGATCCAGGCGCCGGCGACGAACGAGCGCGGCCGGTACGTCAGCTCGACTTCGTGCACGCCCTGCGGCAGGTACAGGGCGATGAACGCGTGATTCGCGAAGCGCAGCGGGATCCGATGGCCGGTTTCGCGCGCCGTCCAGCCGCGCCAGTTCGCGTTCGAGACCACGACCCAGCCGGGACCGTCCATGCGCGCGCGAAGGCGCACGTGCGAACCGTCGCCGAGGAGCTCGATGGCGCCGGGACCGTTGGGGGCGGTGGCGTGGGCCGGTCTGTCTTCGACGATGCTCTCCTGGCCGAAGTCGCCGATTGCGCCGAGCGCGCGAATCGAGTCGACGGGTGAGACGACCACGCGGACCGACCGCGGCACGAATGCCCGCGGCAGCACGCGCGTGTTCTCCGCAATCGCGTACGCGGGATACTGCGCGCGGACTTGCCACCACGGCGGCAGCGTCGTCGCCGCCGGAGTGATCGCGAACCGGGCATTCATCAGCGACAGCATCGGCGAGTCGAGGCGGTCGACTCGATTCGACCAGACCGGCTGAGGCACGCACCAGAGCGGATACGTATCGCGCAAACGGGCAAACGTGACGCCGGGGAAGCCGCGGACGTCCTCGAGTCCGTAGTGCGTCGAGATCTCCGGCGGGAGCAACTCGCCGACGGCGACGATCCGGAACGGCTGATCGGCGCGCATGACCTCGCGGCCGGGGAAGTCGGGGTAGAACGCGCGATTGGGCAGCGTGGGCTGAAGGGCCGCGTTCTCTCCGGCGCGCTGCATCACGAGCAACGCGAACATCACGAGCACGGCCTCACGCCTCGGCATGATGGCCAGCGCGCAGGCTGCGAGAACGACCGGGATGACGGCGCGCGCGGCGTTCACGCGAACATAGTCGGGAGCGAGAGCGGTCGGCGCGGCGAGAGCGGCGAGCAGAAGAATTGCCGCGACGACGAAGAACACTCGTGAGCTGACGGCGTCGATACCCATCGCCGCGAGCGCGCACATCCCGAGCGCGGCAAACGCGATCATGCGGTCGTTGACGGCGATGCCGAAGCCCGGCAGGTGAGACAAAAGCTGCGTTACACCCGGAGCCGACACTCCGGCGGCGAGTCCAAAGATCACCGCGCCGAGAAAGAACCAACGTTCGCGCGATCGGCTGCGCACGAGCGCGAAAATCGCCGGCGCAAACAGCATCGACCCCGCGTAAGCCGTGGCGAGCCAGCCGTGCCGCACGTCCGGAGCGTGCTGCATCTCATCGACGCCGGGCGCGCCTTCGACGAACGGGAAGAAATTCGCAGCGAGACGATGCAGCATCTGCGCAGCCGTCGAGCTGACCTGCGGGTGCACCGATGCGCGGTGCAGATACTCCTCGCCCTGGGGAAGCACTTCCAGGAGCGGCAGAAGAAAAATCGCACTGAGGAGCAGAGCGATTACGGCAGCCGCGACACCGCTGATCAACGTGGCCGAAGTCCTCGGGGCCACACGGAATTCGAAGACAAAGTACGCGATCGCAAAGACGGAGATGTGCAGCGCGCTCTCCGGATGTCCCGCGAGTACGACGAGAAGCAACGCCGTCGTGAGGATCGCCGTCGAGCGCGGACCCGGCTCGCGCACGATCCGTCGAGCGCCGAGGAGCGCGAGGGGTGTGATGCTGGCGGCGAGGACAAGCGCGGTGCCGGCGAAGAAAATCAGATGCGTCGACGACATCCACGCGACGGCCCCGAAGAGTGCGGCGATCTCGCTGCCGACGAACTCGCGAAACAGCAGGAACGCGCCGACCGCCCCCCAAAGCAGCATCATCGCAGCGACGAACGCGAACGACTGCGCCTCAGGGACAAGCAGTCCGATCAGCGTGAGCGGATGATATGGCGACGATTGCGCGGAGCCGGCGAGCGGCGTCCCGCACATCCCGTACGGATTCCAGAGCGGCCACTCTTCTCGCGCGATCGACCGCCGCAGCGCGTCGTTCCAGGGCATGAACTCGCTGTAGACGTCCGAGATCGACGGATTCACGACTGGGCCCGCACCTGCGCGCGGCGCGAGCGACGCGACCGGCTCGTAGCTGTACGCGAGATCCACCGGTCCGTAGACCCCGCCGGTGAAGAGCGCGCGGCCGGTGAAGACGAGCGGCGCGAGCAGCAGCACGATCGCCGCGGCGCGCGTGAATCGCCTCACGCGCTGCGCGATCAGGATGGTGATCAAGGCGGTCGCGAAGTACAGGAGCGCGCTCATTCCGCGATCGGACCGCGCGCATTGTACGCTGTGGCTCGATGCGTCTCCGGCTCCTCCTCGCTGTCGCGTTCACCGGGACGACGCTCCTCGCCGGCTACACGGCTCGCGAGTCGTGGATTCCGGTGGCCGGCCACACGGCCGGGCCGCGCCCATTCTTCACGACCGTCTATATGACGAACCCGGCCACGACGATGAACGACGTCACGGTCTCATTCTTCGCCTCTGCGCAGCCGCACGTCGCGCCGCGCACGATCGCGCTCGAGCTCGGCCCGAACCAGAGCGGTGCCGTCGACCTCGGCCCGCAGCTCGTCGGCGAGGAAGGCGCGGTCGGCGCGCTTCGCATCCGCTCGACCGCTCCACTCCTTGCTGAGGCACGTGTGTTCAGCGCGAACGCGATGGGAACTGTGTTGCATGCGATTCCCGCTCAGTTCGCGATCGGCACCGCCGAATCGACGATCCTCCACGTTCCCGCCGGCGCGCGGTACAAGCTCTACGCAGTGGAGACACACGGGTTTCCGCTTTACTTCGCAGTAAAGCTGATGCCGGACAACCTCGAACGCCGCCTCTACCTTTCGCCCAACGAACAGCGCTCGTGGGACTTCGGCGAGCTCTTTCGCGGCATTACCCCGTCCGCGCTGCAGATCACCGGCGTGAACGGCAGCGGCAAGATCATCGTCGCCGGAACCGCGATCGCGCCGCAGAGCCAGGACGTCACCGCATTCGAGATGTCGTTGCCGACCGAAGCGCGGCACCGGCTGCGCTGGCCTGAATTGACCGCCTACATTGCCGTCGTCCTGGCGATCATCGCCGCACTGTTTCGGATGAGACAACTGACAACCGATAACCGACAACCATGACCGGCCTCGCCAATTACGCCGAGGTCGCCGTCCCGGTCGCGGTCCACGGGACGTTCACGTACTCGATCCCCGATCCTCTCCGCGATTCAGTCCGCCTCGGATCGCGCGTCGAAGTCGAGATCGGATCGAAGCTGACGACCGGCTTTGTCGTCGGATTCAACGACACGCATGAAGCGGAGACGCTCAAGCCGGTCCGCAATGTCCTCGACGAAGACGAGCCGCCGCTGCTGCCCGACATCATTCAGCTCTGCCGCTGGGCCGCCGACTACTACATCGCGCCGCTCGGCGAGATGCTGCGCGTCGCGCTGCCGGCGAACATGGGCAGCCGCGGCCGGCGCGAAGCGGCGCTCGTCGCCTCCGACGAGATGATCAGCGCCGCGGTCGATGCGCAGCAGTTGCTCGCGTCCGACCTCGACATCGTCAACGAGCTTCGCAAACGTCCGCTGTCGCTGCACGAGATGAACCTGTCGCGCACCACGCTCGAGCGCCTGCGCGACGCGGGAGTCATTGCAGTCCGCGACCGCCTGCAGGACGCGAAAGGCGTTCGCTACGACCGGTTCGCGGTTCTCGAATCCGAGCCCGGCCTCTTGACGGAGAAGCAGACCGCAGCGGTCGAGCGGCTGCGAAAACGTGGCGGTGAGATGTCGGTCGCGGCGCTCGAGCACGACGGAGTCAGCGCGGCCGTGCTCTCCGCATTGCTGAAGAAAGGCGTCGTGCGCATCGAGCGGCGGCCGCGGCGTCACACGCTCGACGCGTTTCTGGCCGGTCTCGATCCCGCCTCGGTCGGCGAGTTGCGTTACTCGAAGCAACAGGAAGAGGCCATCGCCGCGATCGAGAGCTCGTCGGGCACGTTCGCGCCGTTTCTGCTCGAAGGCGTCACCGGAAGCGGAAAGACCGAGGTGTACATCGAGGTGATGAGGGAGGTGGTGAAGCGAGGGGAGCAGGCGCTGCTGCTCGTGCCGGAGATCTCGCTGACGCCGGTGTTCGCGGCGCGCCTGCGCGAGCGATTCGGCGACCGCATCGCAATCCTCCACAGCAGCCTTTCGGCGAGCGAACGCTACGACCAGTGGTGGCGCGCGCGGCGCGGCGAGGTCGACGTCGCGATCGGGCCGCGCTCCGCGCTCTTCACTCCGTTCCAGCGTCTCGGGATCATCGTCGTCGACGAGGAGGGAGACGGCGCGTACAAGCAGGAAGAAGCGCCGCGATACAACGCCCGCGACCTCGCTGTCGTCCGCGCGCAGATGCGCAACATCCCCGTCGTCCTCGGATCCGCGACTCCGTCGCTCGAGAGCCGCGAGAACGCCGCGCGCGGGAAGTACACGCTGCTGCGCATGAGCGATCGCGTCGAGAAGCGGCCGCTGCCGACGGTCGGCATCATCGATTTGCGCGGCGAGCGCGGCGAAAAAGAGGACCGCGGCCTCGTGATCTTCAGCTCGCGGATGAAGGAGAAGCTCACCGCGACGTTCGCCGCAGGCGAGCAGGCGATCATCCTGATCAACCGCCGCGGCTATGCGCCGTATCTGCTCTGCCGCGAGTGTGGCCACGAGTTCCGCTGCCGCGATTGCAGCGTCACGCTGACGGTGCATCGCCGCGAGGGACTGCTCATCTGTCACTACTGCGGACTGCGCAAGCCGATTCCGTCGAAGTGTCCGATGTGCGGCGGCGAGGTTCTGCAGCCGATCGGCTTCGGCACAGAGAAAGTCGCGGAACGCTTCGTCCGGGAGTTCCCCGGCGTCGCCGTCGACGTGCTCGATCGCGACTCGACGCGGAAGAAAGGTGCGCTCGTGCGCATCCTCGATCGTTTTCGGACCCAGGCGACGCAGGCGCTGATCGGCACGCAGATGCTCAGCAAGGGACATCACTTCCCGAACGTCACCCTCACCGCCGTCCTCAACGCCGACTCGATCCTCGGCTACCCCGATTTCCGTTCAGCCGAGAAGACGTTCTACTTGCTCACGCAGGTCGCGGGACGCTCCGGACGCGGCGAACTGCGCGGCGAGGTGCTGATCCAGACGGCGTTCCCGACGCACTACGCGATCCAGCACGCGACGCACCACGACTACGAGGCGTTCTACGAGTCGGAGATCCAGTTCCGGAAGACGTTTCACTACCCACCGGTGACGTCGATGATCGCGCTGCTGTTCCGCGGCGAACGCGTGGAGCTCGTACAGCGCGCGGCGAGCGACTGCGGGCGCATGCTCGAAGAAGCGGTCGAGCCGCTCGCGGGAACTCGCATTCAGGGCCCGGCGCCGGCGCCACTTGCGAGGATCAAAGGCGTTTGGCGTTATCAGATTCTGCTGCGATCGCCCCAGCGGAACGCCCTTCGCCGAGCGGTCGAGGCGGTGGTGGTCCCGCGGAAGTGGCGCGGAGTCACGGTCGCAGTCGACGTGGATCCGCTGAACATTCTGTGAAGCGGCGCGCCGTCATTCTGAGCGCCGCAGAGCGCGAAGAATCTGGGCGGTGGAATCGCGCCCACCGCCCAGATTCTTCGCCGTCTCCGCGGCTCAGAATGACAGCGGCGCAATCCAAATGTCCTAATAAGATTTCGATGATCCGGAAACGGCAACACTCCCCGGACGGGCGTGCTGAGCAGGATTTCGCGTAATTGCTCCATACGCAAAGCTTACTCTGCAGAGATCGGCGGCTGTTCGTGGCGGCTGCGTTGCAGAAGTGCACATCAGTCAAGGGCGCACAGCTGATGAACCTGCTCCATCCCGCGGCATTGCCTGGGCCACTCCGCACGGTTCTGCAAGCGATCGTTGATACCTCCGGCGAGTCGCCGGTCGTGTTCGCCATCGAGTGCTTAACGCGCGGTCCGCGCGGGACGAAGCTCGAGGAGGCGCCGCCGCTGTTCGAATACGTGCGGCGTCGCGGGCTCGAAGCGGAGATGGACTGCGCT
>DASWBH010000422.1:0-2735 GCA_036390755.1 Thermoanaerobaculia bacterium | reverse complement strand
GCGATCGTCCCCGGCGCCCATCCGCCGAGCGTCGCCGCTCCGGGATCGTTGATCGAGAAGCCCGGTCCGCCGAAGCAGGTGTAGCCCGGGCCGGCCTCGTTGTCGTCGAGCCGCTGGGCGTCCGTTCCCTTGTCGATGAATGCGATCACGTGATGCACGGTCTTGCGATCGCCGGGATGGATGTCGATCGCGGAGACGTACTTGTCGTCGGACAGATTCGTCGGCAGCGGCAGACAGCGATAAGTGTCGCCGTTCGCCGGCGGGGTGAAGGTCTCGGGATACGACAGCACGAGATCGGGCTGACCGAGGGTCCAGCCGCTGGAGAAGTCGAGAGCGGGCGGGAGGTCGGCGGGGTTGCCTTCCGGTGCGCCGGCGTTGACCCATTTCGCGATCGTGTCGATCTCGTCCTGCGAGATCGTTCTGGCGTCGGCAAACACGCCGCAGCCCGCGGTGGCTTTCCATGGCGGCATCTGGCGCGTCTGCGTCATGATCTTGATCTGCGCGGCCCACGGCTTCGCATCGGCGTACGTCGTCAGCGAGAACGGCGCGATGTCGCCGGCGTGATGACAGCTCTGGCAGTGCGCCTCGAAGATGCGCACGACTTCCCTGCTGAACGTCGGGCCGGTGACGGGGTGGAGGGCGGGGCGCGTGGCGTGCTGCTTCGCGCTCATGAACAGCAGCGCGGCGATGGCAGCAAACGCCGCGACGATGGGCATTCGTCGGGACATGAGGCGTGAATTTTACTCGCTCTTGATCGCCTGGGCGATATCGATGCGGTTCGCGAGCCGCGCCGGGACCAATCCCGCGAAGACGGAAGAGGCGAACGTGATGGCCAGCGACGCGGCGATGAGGGTTTGCGGCGTGTGGAACTCGATCGTCCAGCCGAACGACTGCTTGTTGATCACGTAGATCAGGATGTACGAAAGCACGTATCCCATCACGAGGCCGACGACGGTCGACGCGACGCCGATGATCGACGATTCGAGCACGAGCATCGTCGACAGCTCGCGCCGCGACATGCCGCTGACGCGCAGCAGCGCGAGCTCGCGTGTCCGCTCGAGGATCAGGGCGGCCAGTGTGTTCACGATGCCGAGGACGGCGACGATGATCGCCACGCCGAGGAGGGCGTAGGTGATCATGAACGTCTGGTCGAAGATGGTCATGACCTCCTTGCGGATCGAAGCGTTGCTGATCGCGAACGCGTGATACCTCGGCCCGAACATTCTTTCGAGCGCGACGCGCGCCTGCTCGCGATCGACGCCCGGCTTGAGAAACACGATGACCGTGTTGATCGCGTCATCGTGAAATGACTGGACGTACAGCGGCCGGTTCATGACGACGACACCGCGGTCGTTCGAGTAGTCGCGGTAAATGCCGGTGATCGGGAAGTCGCGCGTGCCCCCGGCGACCGGCAGCCGGATGACGTCGCCAACGTCTTTGTGGAACTTGAGCGTGAAGCTCTCGGACACGAACACGCCGTCGCGGCGAATCGCGTTCGCGAGTGCTTCCCGCGAGGAGCGCGGCCGGAGCATCGGCAGATCGCCGTCGCGTGCGGTGATATCGAAGTCGCCGCTGCCGACGCTGATGATCGTGTCGCCGTACAGCACGGTGCGGCCGCGCACGCGATCGACGCCTTTGACAAAAGGAACGCGGCGCACTTCGTCGCCGATCTGCGGCGGAAAGAGCGCGGCGTCTGCGTTCGACAGACCTTTGGCGGGACGGAGCCAGAGGTCCGACTGCACTGTTTGATTGACCCAGATGCGGACGGTCTCGCGAAACGAGCCGACCATCAGCGCCACCGCGACCATCATGCCGGTCGCGAGCGACAGCGCCGCGCTGGCGATCGACGTTCGGCGCAGCGATGCCGGCAGCGACGCGGCCGCGAGACGGCCGACGATTCCGAATACGGCCACCATCAGCGGCTGTAACGCGCCTGCGGTCGCGCGGACGATCGAGGGCGCGAGCAGGGAGAACCCTGCGACCACGAACACGACCGCGACATATCCCGCCACAGCGATGCCCTGAATCGGCGGAATGCGCGAGACCGCCGCGCCCAGCGCGAAGCAGATGATCGCGGCGACGACGAGCGCGCCGCTGCTGCGGACTCGCTGCTGCAGCCCCGCGGCGATCATCGCGTTCGGCCGCACCTGCGACGCTTCGAGCGCGGGCTGAATCGCCGAGAAGAGCGAGAGGATCACGCCGACGGCGATCCCGGACGCGACGACGCCCGGCGTCAGCGCGACCGCTTCCGGCTGCGACGACACGTACAGCGCGTTGATCGTCCGGCCGACGAGCCGGAGGATCCCGGCCGCGATCATGTTGCCGAGCGCGATGCCGATGATCGAGCCGATCAGTCCGAACAGCAGCCCTTCGCCGAGAAACGCGACGAACACCTGCTTCGGTGACACGCCCAGCGTTTTGAGCACGCCGACATCGCGGCGGCGGCGCAGGATCGAGATCAGCACCGTGTTGTACACGAGGAACATGCCGACGAGCAGCGCGACCCCGGCGAGCGCGAACAGGTTCACGCGAAACGCGCGGAGCATTCTCTCGACGCGTTCATTGCGCCGCGACGGCCGCTCGAGGCGCGTGCCCGGCGGAAGTTGTTTGCTGACGGCCGGCGCGAGATTGTCCGGCAGCAGCAGGTCGATCCGCGTCAGCTGACCGCGCATGCCGAAGCTCGCTTGCGCCGCCGAGATATCGCAGACCGCGATGCTTCCGTTGAACGCAGTCGC
>DASWBH010000421.1:0-3268 GCA_036390755.1 Thermoanaerobaculia bacterium | reverse complement strand
ATAGAGCCGCATTGACATCTTGCGCTTTACCGGCGCCGCGTCGACGTCGCCAGTGATCGCGCCGCTGATCGCTTCCAGATGATCGAGTCCGACGAACGCGTCGATCTCCGGAATCGACTGCTGCAGATCGGTCCGGTACTTTTGCACCATGCAGCCGCTGACGATCAGCCGCTCGAGCCCTTTGCCCTTGCGCTCAGCGACTTCGAGGATCGTGTCGATCGATTCCTGCCTGGCCGCATCGATGAAGCCGCACGTGTTGACGATGACGACGTCGGCCTCGTCCATGTCGTTCGTGATCACGACGTCGGAGTGCTCGCGCAACTGTCCGAGCATGATCTCGGCGTCGACGAGATTCTTCGGACAGCCGAGGGAGATCATGCCGACGCGACGGGGAGGCTTTGTCTGACTAAGTTCCGTCATGGACATTCGTTAACGAAAAGTGCGTGGGCGGTATTCTGAAGGATGAAGGATGAGGGATGAAGGATGCCCGCCCTCCCCGGTCTTCATCCTTCATCCTTCATCCTTCATCCTTTTCCGCACCCCGCCAGATCACGTCCCCCGCGCCGTGCCCGAGCACGTGCTTCCGCAGCGCGTGGTTCATGACGGCGGATTCGCGGAGGACGCCGTCGTCTTCGAGCGACGGCTCGCCCAGCTCGATTCCGAGGGCCCGCGTGACCTCGGCCACGGTGCGGTTGTGCAGCGCGACGATCATCTCGGAGACCGGCTTCCGCGGGTTCACCTCGTGCGTGATCGCCAGCGCCTCTCCCTTCAGGATGTACGTCGCGGCACCCCGCTGCCGCAGCCATTCCAGCGCGGCAGCGAGCGTGATCAGGTGCCAGTTGCGATGGCGCCGATAGACCTTCGAGATCGAACGGTTGCGCTCGCCGCCAGGCTTGTACACGTTCGGCTGCACTTCCCAGATCAGCGCGACGTTGCGCCGCGCGTCGTACGTGCCGCTGGTCTCGCCGACCGAGCCAGGCAACGTGTGCTGCTGGCCGAGCGACTTGCCGATCGCGATCGCGTCCTCGAGATCCGCGGCGACGACGTCGAACGAAATCGTCTCGTCGCGTCCGCCGAAATGCGCGTTACGGCCGAGCATGAGAATTCCGGCGGGCGTGGGCTGATCGCCGGCAACGACGCGCGCCGCGACCGTCGCGACATCGCCCAGCGGCATCGCCAGTCCCGAGGCACGTCCTTCTGACACGCGCGGCGACCAGAAACTCGGCGTGGGCTGATTGTCGAGCCATCGCGGATGGTTACGCGTCAGATAACGGTCGACGATCGTCTCGCGGATCAGCAGAGTGTCCTCGGGTCGCAGTGCCGACGGCGATGCCACCCGCTCCGACACCTCCGCGAACACTTCGAGCACTTCTGAGCCCATCGACAAATACAGGTCGTACAACGCCGCCTTCGTGTCGGCAGCGATTCCGAAGTGCGTGAGCACTGCTTCGATGTGATCGGGAAACGGCATTACGCCGCGATGCGCTCGCGCGCCGCGTCGAGCAGGCCCTGCGCGTCCCCAACGGCAGCGATGTCCTGCAACCCGTTGCGAATGTCCTTCCCGTGGGGAATGCCTTTCGAGAACCAGCCGATGACGGTGCGAGACTTGTGGAGCTTCCACTTGTCCGGCTGCGGCGCGCCATCGATCTTCGACAGGTAGCGCTGCATGGCGTCGATGCGCTGCTCGACCTCGTTTCCGACGAGCGGCGTGCCGTGCACGTACGCGTGAATGTCGCGGAAGATGAACGGATTGTGCAACGCGGCACGGCCGATCATGACGCCGTCGACGCCGGTCTCCTCGAACATGCGGATCGCGTCGGCCGGCGTCTTCACGTCGCCATTGCCGAACACCGGGATGCGCAGGTTCTCCTTCACGTACTTGATGTACGCCCAGTCGCTCGCGCCGGTGTAGGCCTCGCTGCGCGTGCGGCCGTGAATGGCGATCGCCGCGACGCCGATGTCTTCGAAACGCTTGAGCAGCGGCAGCACGTTGTCGCTCTCCCAACCCTTCCGCACTTTCACGGTCACGGGGATCTTCACGCGCTTGACGATCTTCTCCACCGTGCGCGCCGCCTTGTCGAAGTCTTTCAGCATCCCCGAGCCGGCGCCGCTGTTCACGATCTTCTTCACCGGGCAACCCATGTTGATGTCGACGATATCGACACCTTCGGCCTCGACGATTGCGGCCGCGAGATCCATGCGATCGGGATCGCCCCCGTAAATCTGGATCGCCACCGGGCGCTCGTTCTCGTTGAACGCGAGCATCTGATGGCTGCGATCGTTCTTGCGCGTCAGACCTTCGGACGAGATGAACTCCGACACGACGAGCCCGGCGCCACCCAGCTCCTTGATCAGCGAGCGGTAGTACGTGTCCGTGACCTCGGCCATCGGCGCGAGCGCCAGCGGCGGGTCGATGCGGACACTACCGATGTGGAAGGCCTTGTCGAGGAAGTTCATCTGCGGGCAACGGTAACAGAAGAACGCGGCAATGAGTTCCCCCTCTCCCGCTTGCGGGAGAGGGTGGCGCGCAGCGCCGGGTGAGGGCACCCTCATCCGGCCTTCGGCCACCTTCTCCCGCGCGGCGGGAGAAGGAGGATCATGCACGCCGCAGCACCAGCTCCGTCACGTCGCTGTCGAGCACCCCTCTCACGATCTTCGCGGCGATCTCCTTCGGATCCATGAAGTTATCGGCCTTGGGATCGCCACGCCAGAACGCCGTCTTCATCCCGCCGGGAAAGACGCTGACCACGCGAATGTCGCTTCGTTCGGCGCGCAGCGCCTCGGTATAGCCGCGCGCGCCCCACTTCGCCGCGCAGTAAACGGTCTCGCCCGGTTTGCCGGCGAGCGCGGCCGTGGACATCACATTCACGATCGTCTCGACGTGACCGGCGAAGACATCGCAGAAATTGATCGTCGCGATCAGATTCGAGTCGATTACCTCGGCAATCTCGCGCGCCGAGTACGAGCCGGCCGGATGGTAAATGCCTACGCCGGCGCAGTTGACGAGCAGCTTTGCCGCACCGGAAGCCTGCAGCGCTTCGATCGCCGTCTCACGTTTCGACGCATCGCCGCGAATGTCAGGCCCGCGCCGCGACACGCCGAGCACGCGCATTCCGCGGTCGCGCAACAGCGCTGCGATCTCGAATCCAAGTCCGCTGCTCGCGCCCGTGACGACCGCGACATCGGTCATCGCACGAGATGCTGCATGGCCTCGGCGAGCGACAGCGCGAGCAGATCGGGCGATGCGGCGCGCAGGCTGTCGTGATTC